>JAKAZZ010000024.1 GCA_021826315.1 Actinomycetes bacterium | reverse complement strand
CCGTCACGGTTACTGCCAAAGTGCCAAAGTAGTAGTTTACCGTAGGGCCGGTTGCACTTGTAGGACCAGCTGCTGCTGTCGTCGTTGGAGCTGCTGTCGTAGTTGGTGCGGCCGTAGTTGCAGGAGCTGTACTTGTAGCTGGAGCTGATGTAGTCGCCGTGTTCTGATTTGAAGTGGCCTTTGCGGCAGTCGTCGTTGGAGCTGCTGTCGTAGAGCTAGCGGCGGGTGAAGTGGTTGGAGATGACGAAGTGGAGGTCGCAGTCGAACCTGATGTTGGGAGTGACGATCCGAGCGTAACCTTTGCCGGACTGGATTGGAATGACAGCACTCCGACTAGGCCAACGCCTGTACCTGTTATGACGTAAAATGAGCGTTTCATAGTTTATTTAAACCTTTTCAAGTGTTTCATCTGGTAATTCGAGTTCATCTTTAGAAGGCGAATTCTTCGATATGAATCATGTCCTGTGTGACACCAAGCTTGCTGAGGCTCTCTTTGACCTCGTCGTTGAATCCGACTGGTCCGCATATGAAGAAGTCGTTTTTGTTAGCCTCTGGTACTAATCGCTTGAGTGTGGCTGGGTCAAGTTTTACGCTGTTTCGCGAACCCGTTACCTCGTAGAACTTGCCACGGCGGTTAGCCATCAATTCAGCAATCTCGTCGTTATGGATTAGGTCATCGGCGGAAGATCCGCGCAAGATAACGTTCGTCTCAACGTCCGGTGGCATATCTTCGAGAAGCGCGCGAATTGGAGTTGCACCAACGCCTGCGCCAATGAGTGTTACCTTCTTATTTGTCGTGCGGTACCTTGTGAAGGCTCCATATGGACCTTCGATAAAGACTCTGGTTCCGACTTTAAGCTTGGAAACTAGCCCGGAATGGTCGCCTGAATCTTTGATTGTTACACGGAGATACGGTGGTCTAGGCATTGCACTAAGCGAGTACGGATGTGAGTGGAGAAATAGATCCTTGCTCAAGAACCGCCATTGAATGAATTGACCCCCCGAAACTGGAAGTTTGTCGAGGTGCTTTCCTTGGCAAGTTACCGAAAATACCCCTGGCCCTTCTTCGACAATCGCTACTACTTTGAGTCGGTGTACCGCGTTTCGATAGACGGTAACGAGGAGTCGATTCCAGAGAACGAACTCCGCGACGACGATAAATGTTGCAACCCAAAGATCGCGTGCGAGTGGGTGATTTAAAAACATGACCCCGGTTCGTACTTGGTGGGCAACTGCTAGGGCTACTCCAAGATATGTGTAGAGGTGGACTACCCACCAAGTTTCGTACTTCATCTTGGATCTAGCGCGCTTGTACGATGTCACGCCGGCCATCACCAGTAGAAGATATCCAACGATAGCCATGAGCACGTCAGGGTAGTGAAAGATAAATGTTGTCAGCTGTTTGAAAAGCGAAGTATTCGAAAGTTTCGCATATCCATAGACCGAGAGTACAACGTGCACCGTCAAGAGTACGAGTGCATACGGTGCAAGTTTGCGGTGCCACTTAACCAGTTTATCTTGACCTAGAGTCCTTTCAATGATCGAAACACGCGCCGCAAGGAGTACCACCAGGATCAACATGTAGGTTGCAATTAGGCCGGATGCCCGTGTGATCGCTAGGGCAAGTCCACCAGGTCCCTTGAGGGCACCGTTTGCTTCCCCAAGGACATACAAAGCAATGGTTGCTCCAAGACCAAGACCCAAAATTAATGCGGCTGCATCTACGGCTCCCTTGGATGGAAGGGGTAGGTTTGGGCTGCGGCGCACGTTTTGCGGCCTCGACCATAACTCTCTTACCCTCGAATGATGCTCTAACTGTGATGCCATGATTTACACTCTAAAACTTCTGACTATATCGAATCTGAAAGAAGTCTGGGAATTGGCATAAGAGGTATTTCGATGATGCTGAGCCAGTCTTCAATCCAATAGCTGTTATTCGACAAATTTCAATTTTTTCTTTAGTACTTCTAATGTTCAAATCTTATGAAATTTTTTTGAAAAATTCAAGAGATATCTGAGTTCATTTTGGCTTTTGTAGTCATCGCTTTTGGCTAATCGCCACTTCAAAGTAGCTACTGTATCTGGCGAAGATCCTTGCAAGTCTATCAAATTACACATGCTACTACTTTTATAACCGCGCTCTATTAGAAGCGAAATGATTTCAATTAACAGTAATTTGGGAGAATTAGCGTTTTATTAATGTTTTGAAAATATCTAGGAAATTTACGACATCGTTTTTATATTAACGGAAAGTTAACTACTAGCAATTCAAATGAACGGAACAAAGATCGCTTCGCGAGAGTTGAAATGGGGCGCGATCGTACCTAATCGTTGCGTTAAAGGAGATGACGGGAGAGTAGTTGCAAGTTGGATGTCGACGGTATTGGGGAATCGGCGTCGCTGGATTGACGGCATTCGCCCATTAAGGGGATATTCCTTCTAATTCGTAATGCGAGGGACTTTTTCCTTTCAGCTGTTACAGATAGTTGATATCCTTTGGAATTAGGGGATGGATGAGGTTGATGACGACCTCATTTCAGGTTTCAATTTCCTATCCATTGTGCGCAGTTGCCGTTAAATTTGGATGGAATTCGAGGCATGGAGTGCGGTTGAATTTTCGAGTTGAGTGAGCAGTTTTTACACTCAACTCTTCGATGATCACCTTGTGGAACGGGGACGGGGGATACGTATGATTTTTTCATATCCGAATCGACGACTGCACTTGGTTGATATCGAAAATTTGGCGGGTTCGCCCTGTCCGGATGACTTTTTGTGTAGAGCTTTGGGCGCTGCCTACTTCGGCCTTGGTATCGTTGGCGGAGACGATCTTGTCGTGGTCGGTTGTTGCCACCGGATGCTGGCGACGGCGGCATTCGGGTTCGGTTCGGCGAGGTATGTAGTAGCCTCAGGCAAAGATGGAGCCGATAAAGCTTTGCTCGGGGTCTGCGAAGAGGCGGGCGGTTTCGAGCGTCGTTTTGACGGTATCGTCATTGGTTCAGGAGACCATATCTTCGTCGACGCTGCACTAAGTGCACGTAGAAGCAATCTAGACGTCGAGGTAATTTCTCGCTACGGGCACATCTCTCGAGTCCTTCGATCGGTTGCTGACCGCGTTCGTTTTCTAGATATTGCTCCCGACCCTTTGGCGGCAGCTTAGATTCCGATTATGCACGATAGAACGAGAAGTAGTAATATCCTCGCTCGGACGAGCTAACCTCCAGAAATGGCGGTAACGAAGTGAATGATCTCGGCGCCCGTTGATAACTCAGGAGAAAGCATCTCATTCGGATCAGTGTCCGAGAGATCTTCTCGTTGGGCAAAGATTCGAATGTACGCTCGCCTTGTCTTGGTGGATGGATCCCGGAGCGTGCCTCGAAGTTGTGGGTAGGCAAGTTCGAGTCGATCGTATAAGTCGCTCAGCGATTCCGCTTCGAATTGCAGAACGGTGTCATGGGGGATTGAAGCATACTTCATAAGTTGTACTGGAAGTCTTACTATCGCCATAAACGCAAATATCCCTATACGGCTATTACTTCTACTGATAGGACTGAGGGAAGGGAAGAGGCTACTTGTGACCAACTCTCTCCTCCGTTTGAGCTGCCATAGACCTCTCCCGTTGTTGTTCCAAAGTAAAGGCCTTGGCCGGTAGACCGGTCAACAGATAGAGCCCCGCGGAGTACATTTCCGTAGAAGTCCTTTTGAGGAAGGCCCTCTGATATGCTCTTCCACTCTCCATCTGGTTCTAATTTAAATACTCTGAGCTGTCCATCGGGGGGAAAGTGCTCGTAGTCGCTCTTGATTGGAATGACTACGGGAGCTTCGTACGGATGATCGAGTACCCCAACTACAAATCCAAAGTCGCTTGGAAGATTGTTGGAGATCTCTCGCCAATGATCACCTGCATCGTCGGTTGCAAGGACATCCCAGTGTTTTTGCATGTAAAGCTTTGATCTGTTGGAGGTGCTCATGGCGATGCGATGGACGCAGTGGCCAACTTCGACGTCTTCGTCGGGTAGATAGTCGGCCCTGAGGCCGCGATTTATCGGGGTCCATGATGCTCCCGAATCGGCACTTCTGAAGGCACCGGCAGCACTAATTGCAACGTATAGTCGACTCCTATCGCTGGGGTCCTGAACGATTGTATGAAGAGCCATTCCGCCGGCACCAGGCTGCCAAGACCTACTCGTACCATGGTTTCTTAGCGAGTCGAGTTCTAACCAGTTCTCCCCCATATCGTAAGAGACGAATAGAGCCGCATCTTCGGCCCCGGCATAGATGACATCTCGATCGAAGATCGATGGTTCGATCGTCCAGATTCTCCTGAAGCTCCAAGGCACTTCGGTGCCATCGAAAGTGAGATGGGTTTGGTTGCCACCGTCGTATGAAAATGCATTCGAGACTGCTTCGAAGGTAACACCTCCGTCGATAGATCTAAGGATGGTCTGTCCAAACCAAAGGTTGCTTTGAGAGGCGTAGATCAGCTTGGGATCTACAGCGGATGCTTTGAAGTGATAGATCTCCCATCCAGAAAATAAGGGTTCTGATAGGTCGTATCTAAATGCTTCTTCGTTCCAAGTAGCGATGAAGCCACCTTTTTTAGTGCCAATTAGTAACTTTGGTGCCGTCATCGACCCCTCATTTAGAGCATCATTGGCCAATAATCTTGACATCGATAGTGCGGTGCGTCAAGATAAAATTACACCCCTTGAGGCAATTAGGAATGTTTCATAGTCCCGTAACCGATGTAAGTTCAAAACAAGAAGTCCTGGACTGGCCTCTCTACCTCGTTTGCGATGGTGACAACTATTGCCTCTCCGTACCTTTCGATTCGTCGGCTTCCGAGGTTTGAGATCTTCACCAGTTCGGAAGTACTCCTAGGCAGTAGCTTTGAAAGTGCATCGATGTGGTCCTCTGAAAGTACGAGATTTGCGGGGATGTCTTCTCGCTTGGAGATCGACCGTCGTAGCTCGGCAATTGCCTCCTTTACGGAGGTATAGTGAGGGCCGGGCGCCGGTAGCTCATACTTTGTGTTTTCGTAGAAGGTGTCGCCGTAGATGTAGTTGTCCTGTTGGATCTTCGATCGTCGTTGTATCGCTGCATCAAAGTCGAAGATTTCGTTGTTGAGGCGGAGGGCCATCTTGTTTAGTCCGCGCAGGAAGAGCCCTTCGATGGTTCGGAGGCGCGAGAGTGCGACGTATCCCATCCCTGGAGTGAATGTTCTACCAAGATCGATATGTGCGCGATCCAGGGTCATTCCCTGCGATTTGTGAATCGTCATAGCCCATGCGAGGCGAAGCGGGTACTGTTGAGCCGTCGCTACAACTTCGCCGTCAACTTCAACTACCCAACTGAACTTGTTTACCGTGAGCTGCCGTCCGTCGGTATCGAGGGTGACAACTGGATTTTCACCCTCGAGTGAGACCACGGTGGCCAAAGATCCATTTACGAATTGTCGCCCTGGATCATTAACGGTAAACATCACTTTGGCTCCAACCTTTAGCTCCAGGATTTCGGGGGAGAGAAGACCCCTTATTAATGCTGAAACCTGGTTAGATTCGCCACTGCTTTTCATGGTTGAAGTCCACGACTTACCTTTGATCGAACCAAGGCGGCTTGAATTCTCGGCGTCGACATCTACGTTGTGCGCATAAAGTGCGGGCGTGTCAGGAGGTGGTATCATCGACATTCGTGCCGAGATCGCTTCATGAGCTTGCGGTGAAAGCTCTCCGCTCCGCATCTCTATCAGCATGCGACTAAGCGGTCCGTCATCTTGTCGGTGTTGCTCGTCGAGATAGCAGATGATCGGGTCTAAATCTCTCCATGCTGCTGATTTGAAGGCGAAGGGAACATCGATCTTCTCCTTGGTAACTGGTGGCAGTTGGAACATGTCGCCTACCAGTACCATTTGAACTCCTCCAAATGGAAGGTCTTCGCCTCGAGTTGCTTTAGCTATGTGGTCGACGTAATCGAGTGTGTTGGAGCTCAGCATTGAAACCTCGTCGATTATGAGGACTTCAATGTTGTTGAAGCGTCTCTGAATCGTCTCGCGGGCGGCAATTTGGTCTAAATCTCGTTTGGTTAGAGAATCGGAAATGCCGATCCCGGCGAAGGAGGCTAGCGTTACTCCGCCTATTTGAGTAGCCGCTATACCAGTGGATGCCGTGACCGAGAAGGGAGTCTCTTCGACCTTCAGGTGGTTTGTGAAACGTCGTAGCAAAAAGCTCTTTCCGGAACCTGGAGCACCGGTTAGGAATACCGAGTCACGATGGATTAGACGGCTAAAGGCCTCTTCTTGCAGCATTCCTACAGGTTACTTTCTATCCGATTCTTAGCATTAGTGCCGTTGCAAGAAATAGTATCTATGGCTCCGGGCCAAATCCTGTCGACGTTCTTTGCGACGGGCGTTCAAAGGCGACAGAGAGCTACTCTAGAGCCTCCACTTTGCGTCCTTGAATTTTTTGCGGTTGCTTATGCACCATCGAAGACCATTCCGATGATCTTCCACCCAACGTCTTTGAAGCCGACTGCCTCGGCCACCTTGGCAGAAGCTACATTTGCCTCAGCGTGGAGGTATATCGGTACATTTCCTTCGTTGAGAATTTCATGTGCTGCCTTTGAAACCAGGCGTCTTGCGATTTGCCGACCGGCGGCTCGCTCTTCGACAACCACCGCAATCTCGCGACCAAATTCAAGGTGGTGCTTGATCCCGACGCCTCCGATGTAACTCTTATCTTCATCGAACGCCATTAGAACTCTATGACCAAATGGCTTGAGCCACTCGGGTACGATCGGGTGATCGGCGTCGATCCACTCTCCGATGTCTTCGAAGGTTGCGATCTGCGTACTCCACCTGAATACACCGAAGAACTCTCGCGCACCAAGGATGGACGCTACTAGCGGTATTTCATCCTTCAAAATGGTGCTTCGACCTATCTGGCTGGTAACCTTTTCGGCGAGATATGGCGACAGCGAGAGAACTCCAGCTCCATTTTGATCGATTACGCCTACCACCGGTCTGATGCTTCCATCCCACCCCTTTTGGTCGCGGAGAGGACTAGCGACGATCGAGATGGCGTCGGTTCCTTCGATCCACTCGCCGAGGTACTCCCTGAGAAAGTTATGCGGGGGTATCTCACTTTCTTGCCGGTCTGCCTTTGTCGTCGCGGAAACTGTTACTTTACTATCGCCATTCATGGATTAAAGGCTACCTGAGTGTGGTCGTTATGGATATTTTGAAGTTTTACTATCTTGCATTTTTTGCAGAGAGGGCGAAGGTGAAAAGTTATGTAGAACTTAGGTTTATTCTGTAAGGTGCTGTTCTAACTCATTTTTAGGACGACCACCGTACATTTGGGAGCCAATCTGTGTTTGACAATCTTTCTGGAAGACTTGAGACCGTAGTAGGAAAGCTGCGTCGTAAAGGAAGGCTTTCAGTTGCCGATATTGAGGCTGCACTGAAAGAGATCCGCTTAGCCCTTCTCGAGGCCGACGTCAACTTGGAGGTTGTCAAAGGATTTGTTGATCGGATTCGCGAAGGAGCGATCGAATCGTCGTCTTCCAGAGTCTTGACCCCAGCTCAACAGATTGTAAAGATGGTCAATGATGAGTTGGTTCGAATCCTTGGTGGCGATCAATTCCGTCTAACATTTGCCTCTACTCCGCCTACGGTAATTATGCTCGTTGGTCTTCAAGGCTCTGGCAAGACGACCACTGCCGCAAAGTTGGCCCTCCACCTGCGGAAGCAGGGACGCCACCCAATGCTCGTTGGTGCAGACTTAGCGCGACCAGCGGCCGTAGAGCAGTTACGCATTTTGGCTGAATCGGCAAAGGTGGACTTCTACTCAGAGGCAAGTACCCCCCTTGAAGTCGCCAATAATGCATTGGCTAAGGCCAAGAGTATCGGTAGAGACGTCCTTATCGTCGACACTGCGGGACGTCTTGCCATCGATGAAGCGTTGATGAATGAAGTCGCCCAAATTGAAGGGGCGATAAGACCGCACTACAGCTTCTTAGTTATCGACGCAATGATTGGTCAGGATGCGGTAAACACCGCTAGAGCATTCGCCGACCGTATCAAATTATCAGCCAATATCTTGACAAAGCTAGATGGCGATGCACGTGGTGGAGCCGCTCTTTCGGTCGTAGAAGTAACGGGAAAGAAGATCGCCTTTGCTTCAGTAGGTGAGAAGATAGAAGACTTTGATGCCTTCTATCCCGACCGGATGGCTAATCGAATTCTCGGAATGGGTGACGTACTGACCCTAATTGAGAAGGCGGAAAAGTCGATTGACCGTGAAGTCGCTGAGAGGGGAGCAAAGAAGCTTCAACAGGGAAAGTTTGACTTGGAAGACTTCATGGAGCAGATGGCCCAAGTCAAGAAGATGGGTCCATTGAAGGGCGTTCTCTCTATGCTCCCCGGAGTTCCGAAGGAGTTGAAGAACGTAGATATTGACGACCGTGAACTCGGGAGGGTTGAAGCGATCATTTCATCTATGACCCGGGCTGAGCGAAGGGATCCCTCTCTGATTGATGCCGCACGGCGACAGAGAATCGCAGCGGGTTCGGGAACCACGGCTGTTGCGGTAAGTAATCTTTTGAAGCAATTTAAAGATATGCAAAAGATGATGCGTCAGTTAGGTGTTGGCGCTCCGAGTGCCACTAGAAAGAGTGCGGCGTCGAACAAGAAGAAGCGAAATAAGCGCTGAGGCTGAACTTCTTGTTTGACCAAGTAGAATCTAAGGGCTGTAATTTATGTGACCTGGGATCGATATACAGTCTGATTTTCGACCAGGATAGGTTTTAGGAGTTCGCGTGGCAGTTAAGCTTCGATTGGTAAGAATGGGTAAAAAGAAGAGGCCGACGTATCGCATTGTTGCGGCTGACGCTGCTTCCCCACGTGATGGTCGTTTCATCGAGGTTCTCGGAACCTACAACCCAGTTGTTTCCGCAAGCATTGAAGCCGCAAATAACGGCGCAGCGGCACAGTTCAAACTCGATGCTGTAAAGATCCAAAAGTGGCTAGACAACGGTGCTCAGCCAACTGAAAGAGTCCGGAAGCTCATTGACTTGAACGCCAAGCTTCAAGAAAGCGCAGAGTAGCCCGTGACTGAGGCAAATGAGAGCGTAGCATCGCTAGCCCCAACCGCCCAGCAAGTGTTGCACTATATCGGCACTTCACTGTCCCAAAATTCTGATGCGGTTTCAGTTGCCGTTGCAGAAGGTGAAGACAACAAGGTGAAGTTGATCCTGACCGTCGATAAGGGCGATATGGGGCGAGTAATTGGTCGCCATGGCAAGATCGCAGGAGCAATCCGTGCTGTAGTGCGCGCAGCGGCAGCAAAAGATGGTGTAGATGCTCAAGTAGAGATTGCCGAAGTCGAGTAGGCGTTTCATTTAGACCAGTGCTTTTTAGATTGATTGGGCTATGCATCATCGCATAGCCCATATTTATTTAACACCCGTTTCGATGTGTATTCGGGACTCTTAGTGGGCTTAGTCGCTCTTGGTGGGTGCTTGGAGATGATTTTCAGGTGTTGAATATTATTTTGTGGAGATGCCTTCGTTATGGAGGATCTACCGGTGTGTACTTTTGTTTTGACATCCGAGAGATGGAGTGAGTATGACAGTTGAAGATGGTTTCTTAGAGGTCGGGCGGATTCATAAGGCACATGGAATTCGAGGGGAAGTTGCAGTTTCATTGACTTCTAATCGCGAAGAGCGGAGAAGAAAAGGCGCTACTGTCTTCGTTGATGGTAAAGAGATGGTGATCAATTCAGTTAAGGAGCTGCACGATCGCTATGTCTTTGGCTTTGATGGTATAACAGATAGGAACCAAGCCGAGACTCTCTCCGGAACGACGATGTTTGCTCCTCCGATCGACGATGATGACGAACTTTGGATCCACGAGATGATCGGCTGTAGTGTCGTTGATCAAGGCGGCACTGAGCGGGGTTCAGTGGAAGGCGTACTAGCGAACCCTGCTAGTGACCTTCTTGAGCTATCTTCCGGTTTTTTGGTTCCCCTTACCTTTGTTAGCAGGGTGGATTCAGAGTCTAAAACTGTATTTGTAGAGGTTCCAGAGGGTCTCTTCGATGAATAGTTTTGAAGGTGTCGGTGATTCATCGAAGGCTGATATCAAGGATACAAATAAGGATATCGGCCTTAGTGTTGATGTTCTAACTCTATTCCCAAATCTAATCGAAGGTTATGCGAGCGAATCGATCTTAGGGCGAGCGCGGTCAGGCGGATATTTGACTATTCGAACTATTGACATTCGTGACTTCGCCAAAGATAGACATAGGAGTGTTGATGATACTCCTTATGGCGGCGGAGCCGGAATGGTTATGATGGCTGAACCAATATTTGACGCGGTGGAGTCCTCTAACATAGCGCGCCCCCTCTTTTTGCTCGCTCCCTGGGGCAGAAGACTCGATCAAGGATTCGCACAGGAGTTACGTGATCTCGGGTCGTTCTCGCTTTTATGTGGTCGTTATGAAGGTGTGGATGCACGCGTAGAGGATCACCTCGTTGATGGCGCGATTTCACTTGGTGATTTCGTTCTAGCTGGTGGTGAGTTGGCAGCATTGGCGGTTATCGAAGCTACGGCACGCCTAGTCGATGGAGTTCTTGGAAATTCCCTTTCGGCCTATGAGGAGAGCTTTTCGACTCCACTTTTAGAAGCCCCACAGTACACTAAGCCAGCGATGTTTCGAGACCTTGGGGTACCGGAGGTCCTCCTAAGTGGTGACCACGGAAAAATCGCAAAGTGGAGGAGGGACGTCTCCATCGACAGAACTTCGCGTCTCCGACCGGATCTTCTTGAAAAGAATGAAGCGGTTCGAGGTTGGTAACACGGAAAATGTATTAGCCCATTATGCTGTAGAGGCGCTAATTTAGTCAGGAGTTGCAGTGAAGCTCACCGATTTGATTGATTCAGAGAGTCTGAAGGATGATCGCCCATTTTTTAGCCAGGGTGACACAGTAAAGGTACACGTACGAGTCGTTGAAGGTAACCGTGAGCGAGTTCAGCTCTTTCAAGGTGTCGTTATCGCTAAGCGCGGTGGCGGCCTCCAAGAGACATTCTCAGTTCGTAAGGTAAGCTTCGGCGTTGGTGTCGAGCGTACCTTCCCGTTGCATTCGCCAATAATCGCCAAGATTGAAGTAGTTACGCGCGGTGACGTTCGTCGTGCCAAACTCTTCTATCTTCGTGATCGCGTTGGTAAGGCGGCTAAGATCAAGGAAAAGCGCGACAGATAGTTCGTCGACTACAGATTTGTATTAGTTGAATCTCTGAAAGGATGGACTTGGCCAGGGCTGAGTCCATCCTTTCTTTCGTTACCTCATTTTCGAAAGTTGCCCCGATTGAGCCGAGAAAGGAAGGGCCAATGAGTGCTGAAGACCTCGAGAAGTTCGAGTCTGAGGTAGAACTTGCCCTCTACCAGGAGTATCGAGCAGTACTTTCCATGTTTCGGTTTGTAGTTGAGACGGACAGGCGCTTTTATCTGGCTAACGAAGTCAAGATCGAAGAGGTCAGTGGGTCGACGCCAATGCGTCTTCGTGTACTTTTGCGCGATGCATGGGTTTGGGATATGTACCGACCCGTGCGTTTCGTTGAATCAGTAGTGGTTGAGACCTTTAAAGACGTAAATATCGAAGAACTGCCACATAAAGAGGGAATCAACCTCAATCAAGACAAGACCCTCGACGAGATTTAAGCGCTGTTTGATCAGCGATTGATAACTGATTCGCCGTCTGCCGCTTCGCCCCAGTGCAACTTCAAGAATGAGACCGAAGGATTCCCGACTGGGGGTAACTTCAACGGTAGCATCTCATGACCGCGTACCGTAGTTCGATTGAGTTGCACATTGAATCTTGTTGTTTCTTTGCGAATTTTACGCCGATACTTTTCGGTGGCGAGAAGGGATCTTTCGTTCTTATGCGGCACCCCTTTTCAATTTCCCGTGATTTACTTCCTGTTGAGACTCTCCGCTTTGTTTTCCCCGACGAGTTGAACTATGCAACTAGCGGTCGTTCGATATGCCCCTTTTGAGACGTGAGTTGCCATAGGATAATTCAGATGGAAAAGTCAACGATAGTCATCCACGGTGGTCGGCCAAAGAGAGTTACAGGGGCGCCACTTAATTATCCGATAGGTGCCACCTCAACATTCGTCGCCGGTGGCTCCGCAATATATTCTCGCTTTGGGACAGATGTTACGAGGGGATTAGAGGATGTTGTCTCTGATCTAGAGGGTGGCGAGACCCTATCTTTCGCCTCTGGCCTTGCTGGCGTTAAAGCTGTCATCGATACATATGCAAGGGTGATGGGGCGAGGAATCGATGTTGCTATCGTTGAGGGTGCCTATAACGGAACTCGGATGCAACTCAATAGCGCTAAGGGTATCGGTGTTAGATCAATAACGACGATTCCAGCCGATTCTCCTGGAGCATTTTGCAGCGGATTGCGCTCTCTTGAAGGTGTGGACTTAGTGTGGCTTGAGACGCCAACTAATCCACTTATGGCTGTATTGCCTATCGCAGAAGCGGTTGTAATTGCGAAGGGTAAGGGTGCGCTTGTTGTAGTTGATAATACATTTGCGACTCCGATCGCAACAAATCCAATCGAGTTCGGTGCTGACGTGGTAATTCATTCAGCAACTAAGTATTTCGGTGGTCATAGTGACGTCCTAGGCGGAACTGCGTCGTTTTCTGATCCAGCACTAGTAAAAGAAGTTGATCTCTATCGCCGCCTGAATGGCTCAATCTTGGGAGACTTTGAGGCTTTTCTAATTCTCAGGGGGATCCGTACGCTCTCTCTACGGGTTAGAGCGGCATGTGAAAATGCATCATCGCTGATTGGATTGCTGGGCGAGTATTTGGGTTCAGAGTCAGTACATCATCCCTCTCTTTTAGTAGGTGCTTCAGGGTACGAATTTTTACCTCGACAGATGCTACTTTACGGGAGTATGCTCTCCTTCGATCTAGGACCCAACCCCTTTGTGGCAGAGCGATTCTGCGAGAGACTTCGACTGGCCATAAATTCGACGTCACTTGGCGCCGTAGAGACACAGGTGGAGAGGCGTGAAAAGCAAGAGGTGGGTATAAGTCCCGGGCTTATTCGTGTAAGCGTCGGTATTGAAGCACAGCGGGATCTTCTCGATGATTTTCGTCAGGCGTTGGATCTCTTGTGAGACCTTTTGCGGCGACCTTTTGAGCGATTTGACTTGACCTCTCGGTTCAATGCTCTCATTAGGCACCGTTCGTGCCAATGGCGCCTTGCGTCGTGGTCGAGGTGGGGAACTACTACAAAATGGCCCTCTCCTGGCCTTATGTCAAAGTTGCACTCGGGACAAAGGTAGGTCTTGTTAGCTTGATAAGGTTGAATCTTACGGCATTGTGCCAACTGATTGGTAGCCGGATCGACGATGTCACCGGTAAGCGCAATTCCCAAAATACTCCTCAGCTAGATTCAATATCGCCCAAGCTATCTTAGGGGTTTGTAGGCGAGGTGGTGAAATGGTATTTAATTCAGCTTCAACCACCTCGCTGCCCTTTACTCTTTTGGGCGATACCCTTAAGGCGTAATGAAGGTTTTAACCGCTAGTCGGTATTTCGCACGCCGGCGCTTAGTTGCTAGTTTGTGGAAGGTATGGGTAAATGGAGTGAGCCAATAGTGGAAGTGGCATCGACTGGAGGAAGAGCTTCCCAGGACCTGTTAGCGCGACGAGGTGATATCCATCGCCACCAAAGAATACATTTGAAAGCCCCTGAATCTGGGTGATATTGAAGCTAATCGTCTCTTGGAAGAGTCCTACGTGGCCTGGATGCACCAAGATGGTTTCACCCGGTTGTAGGTCATATTCAATAGTCTCTCCAGATAGTTCAATCCATGCGGTTCCCTCGCCGTCAAGACGTTGGAGGATGAATCCGTCGCCTCCAAAGAGGCCAGCTCTGAATGATTGTTGGAAGCCAATCGTTGGCGTGATGCCCGTAGTACCAGCTAGCCAGCCATGTCTGTGGACCATATAGCCATTTCCAGGGGTGATCTGCACCTCTTTGATGTGTCCTGGAACCTTGGAGGCGAACGCTACCATTCCTGGACCAGTTGAAGCCATGTAGTGAGTGACAAATAGGCTTCCACCGCCCATCACTCTCTTCAATCCCGACAGGAGCCCTTTAGTTCCACCGCCGAGGCCCGACTTGGTCTGCATCGCCATCGTCGGGGTCATCCAAGAGAGTTCGCCATGTGAAGAGATTATCTCTTCACCACGTTCCAAGAAGACCTCTAGAACTGGCATGGTAGTGCCTTTTAATTCGGTACGCAATTTGAACCTTCCTTCATTGGTAAACGACGTGTGTCATACCGAAAACATAGTAGATCGATAAGGGTAAAAGTTCAAAGTTTTTTCATTTTCGATCTCCTAATCTGGAAACTTGGTTTCCTTTGTACGCAAACTCAGTTTGTACTTTGACTTCGATGGATCTTGACATCTCGTGCTGTGTTAGTCTCATCGCTATGAGTGATATCGAATTTGAAATTGATTCAAGGGCAATCGCCCGCGTTACAATAAATCGTCCAGAGCGTAAGAACGCTGTCACCACCGAGATGTGGAGTACTTTAGGTGACATCTTTGACGAAGTTGCAACAAATCCCTCCGCTAGGGCAATGGTATTGCAGGGTGCTGGGGGCGCATTTTGTGCTGGCGCCGATTTGAGCGGAAGACGCATTGGTGCAGACGGAGACTATATCGCGTCGATGCGAAAGATAGGAAAGGTGGCCGAGTCTCTCTTTCGCCTCCCAAAGCCCACTATTGCCAAGGTAACCGGCGTTGCGGTCGGAGCGGGATGCAATATGGCTCTCGCGTGCGATTTGATAGTTGCAAGTAACAGTGCTCGATTCTCGGAGATCTTTGTGAAGAGGGGATTGTCCCTCGATTTTGGAGGATCGTATATCCTTCCTCGTCTGATTGGATTGCATCGGGCTAAAGAGCTTGCACTCTTTGGAGATATTCTCTCAGCCAAGGAGGCCCAAGAGATCGGTCTAGTAAATCGAGTAGTTGCAGACGAGGAGATCGACGAATTTGTCGACAGTTGGGCCAAACGTCTAGCCTCAGGTCCGTCAATTGCACAGTCGCTCAGTAAGTCGATGCTAAACGACTCGCTCAATCGTTCGTTGGTAGATGCTCTCGAGGTGGAGTCGTTTGCACAGACGGTCAACTTCAAGAGTGACGATACAGCAGAGGCTATCAAGGCATTTCTTGAAAAGCGCGAACCAAACTTTACGGGTAGATAGTTCGCACTATTTTTCGGCGGGGATTGCATACGGTTAGTGGAGATAGGTGGGGTCTTTCCATTGGCCATCAACTTTGATCAGAAATTCTGTGATTGAAGAGGCTATCGATCGACCCCTAACGATTCTGCAAAGAGCGAACGTCTATGCCGCCACAGTATGGCGGAGGATGGCTTGGATTCGCGTGCTTTCTCCCTTGAAGTTATTCGTAATCATCGATCGGATCCTCACCCTTATGTCCTGCGAGAAGTCGTTCTCTCTCAGGACATGGAAGGCGAACTCTTCAAGGCGATCGGAGTCTTTGGGGTAATGGCAGAGTTGAAAAATCAGGTTCATCTGGGAGTGATGAGGCATATTGAGTCGGCCATCAGCAACTAGATCTGCCATTAGGAAGAGGTTTTTGCGTTCCATGGTCGCGAATTCGTTGATGGCAACGTCTCGTTGGAGATGTGCGTTGTCTCGAACAAACGACTTTAGCGCCTCAGGCACTTCTGTATTGGAGAGCAGGGTGACCCAACCGTAGTGGGGACTTTCATTGACAACCTTTTGCATGTCTTCTTCTCTATAAAAGAAGGGCGAGTATGGGTTGGTGGTCGAGACGCGACGTACCGCTTCGTCCGCGTCACTTACAAGTTGTACAAATAGATTCAGTGGAAGTTTTGAATTTTGGGCTAGGCGATATCGCACTACGTAGGCTTCTTCTTCCGCAAGCTTTTCTAGGAGCCCTAATGGCGTCCCGCTGTTATAAGCAACCGCACTTCTGACTGCCTCTCGATCGTCTCGATAGAGACGGTCGAGAACGTTTTGACTTACCGATTTGGAACGACCTAAAGCGTAGCGAACCCTCCAATCGGGGTCCTCGGCAAGTTGCATCTGGATTTCCTCGTCGGCGATGCTATTCGCGGCAACCTGAATGCGGGTGTAGGGATCGTCTGCGTCGGTTAAGATTGCTAGTATCTCGGAGTCCGCAGCCCTATTTAGAGCGAGGTACTTGCCGGCCGCACCTAAGTGTCTCTTCGCAATCGCGCTTAGAAGATCCGGCGGTGCAGCTATGTTTTGAGAAATACCGAGTATTACCTCAAATGGGCCTTCGCGATAGAGGCGTCGAAGGCTATCGGGAGGTGTGTTGAAGTTCTTTGCAACCGCAATGCGGATCGATACGCTCCCTAGGGTTGCAAGGTGTTCAAGGGTTTCCGGCGCGGTATTAGGGGCACTTGCAATTTCGGTCAGTTTGTAGTTGGAGGAGATGTATTTGACCTGCTCGACCGAGTAGGTGGGGACGTTGACGCTTTTAGCGGCATAATTTCTCCCTTCGGGTGTGTATGAGAGGAATTTTATAAAATCGTGGTCGGGTTCTAGGCGCTTTCGCCGATGAATGACATCTCCAACGAGGCCAGGGTCAAATCCTTCGTCAAGCGCTAGCGATACCAAGCGATGGAGTTCGTTGTTGAGGTGGTCCTCTTCGGGACAGATGTACTTTGACTCTTCGCTGAGAACAAGTTCGCATTCAAATCCCCAAAGACGTTCGCATGTTATTTTGCTATTCAAACTCATCGTCAGTGATCGCCTTTCCTTCTATTGAATCTTTTGTGGTGAATCTTGGTCTTTGTATAGAGGAGCCCAGTGGTTTGCTTGGTATCGCAGATGGATGTCTGCGGTAATTCTTGGGGACGATTTGATATCGGGAGGGATCTGAATCGCCTCCATCAGCGATGTATTCATCTGAAAGGACGTTTAGTCCACGCTTAAGGGAGATCGATCTAATCAAGTATGGGATTATTTCGTGTATTGAGGCGATTGATTCATCCTCGGAGACCACTTCTCTCTTGCCTGCATAGTTGGCAAAGTCGATCACAATTAGTGCTCCCTGAGGGTCAGATGGAGACATATTCGCTACTTATTGATCTCATATATACATTTTCGCCACTTTGAGTGTTTTTCTTTAGCCGCTTTGAAGCGCAGTAAGCTCTTAGAGTGAAGAATCAGAAATGATTTTAGGAGGTGTATTCATTAAAAGCCTGACAATTAGAGCTGGTGGCATAGAAAGAGGCAACTACCGTCTCCTCTCTTCGGTTTGGGGGGCGTTGAGAGGTTTGCGACTGTAGTTGCCTCAAATGTAGGTAATTAATGAACGGGGTTTTCTTGGGCCAAGGGCACCTCCTCTAATAAACGTAAGATACGAAGCTAAATGGTGGCGATTATGCGATCTGCTGCATTTCGCCCAGATGCCATGGCTTCTACAACGGTTGCAGGGCCGTAAAGAAAGTCTCCAACTGCAAATAACGACTGGTCTTCTATTCCAGCGATAGCACGTGTCTTACGCTCTCTCATCCAAGAAGCACTCCCGATAACCTGGTTGCGGTTGTGGTTCTTGGAAAGAATTCCGCTTGCACTCCACTTTGGCGATGGCGTCTCGCCTAATGTATAGATTGGTTCAACTACCTTGATATCTCCCCCCTTGCGATAGCCAAGGGCCATCACTATGAGGTCGAACTCCTCGGAGTAGCTTGAAGATTCGATGATTGACGGAAGTTTTGACGGATCTTCGTGGGTGGTGTTCACTAACGTTGCCACTCTGCCTGATGTTGCAATCAAGGTCGTTTGGAATCTAACGTCGACTCCTTCGGCGACTGCTTCTTCTAGTTCATCTGGACGCACCTTAGCGAACTTAGCGTTGACCCACTCAACCGAAACCGCGGCGGCTCCGAGTCGTTTGGCAACTCTTGCTACATCCATGGCTGTGTTTCCAGCTCCAACGATGAGGAGCTTTTTGCCATAGAGTTCATAGTCGACCGTCGCTTCACGTATCGATTGTCCGTAACGTACCAAGAAGTCCATGGCGTCCATCGTTTCGGTGCTCTCAATGCCATCAACCTTTGGCCGAATTGGTATGTTTGCACCGATGGCGACGATGACCGAGTCAAAGTGACTCCTAAGATCCTCTAACTCCTCGTCAGATACGTGGTGGTTGGTATGGAAGTAGACCCCAGCGCTGCTTAGCTCTTCGATCACTTTCTCTAGCGTTTCGGCTGGAAGTGTAAAGTCCGGGATACCGTAGTTAAGGAGGCCGCCCAAGTACTCTTTCTCCTCGAATACCTCGACGGTAACGCCCGCTTCTACCAGGCGATAACATGCCCCTAGGGCAGCAGGGCCACTCCCAATAATCGCAACCTTTTTGGAAGTCCCGACCATCTCTGCAATTTCGCCTCTCGAATTATCAAAGATGAACTTCTCAAGGGCCCCGATAGAGACGGCCCCACCGCCGGCCAAAGCCAGCGAGCAGGCGCCTTCACACTGACTCTTTTGGTCGCATACTCTGGAGCAGATTGAGCCAATGTGACTCGTCTCTTCAAAGATGGTGCGAGCTCCGGTGATATCGCCTGAGCGAAGATTCTTCAACGCTAGGGGAATGTTGTTGTGCGCAGGACAACCTTTGACACAAGTTGGGTCGGGACATTCGAGGCAACGAGACGCTTCGAAGAGAGCGGCGTCGAAGGTTTTAATTGAGGGCTTCGTCTCTCGTACTGAAAGAAAGACGGAGCCCGATGATTCGTAGTGGCGGTTGAGCTGTGATTCGAGGATGGACAGCTCCTTTTCAATGACGATCGCGCTGAAGGGACAGAGTCTCTCGCATTGGCCGCAGCCAACGCAAAGTTCGCTATTTATCTCGACGATCCAAGAGTCTTCGTTGAAGCCGATTGCATTGGTAGGGCATCTTACGAGACACTCCTGGCAGCCTGCGCACCTATCGGTAAGGACTGCATTCACTTTGTGCGAATCTTGGTGGTGTGTAAAGAGTTTCATTTTTGTCTTTGCTCCCTTAATTCGCAGCTTGCATTGGGATGTATAGAAGGGCGATGGCAATTCCCATAATGAGCGTTGCCGATACGAGGTAGAGCGTTGCTCCATTACGGTTGTTGGATGCTATCTCCCGACGAGCGATCTTGTATGTCGCATATCCAGAGGCAGCTACTCCAATGGCCATGATGATCAGCTGAACGGTGATAATTCCGTGTGCGCCGAGAATCGAGTAGTTGTAGAGGAACTTGTTGGTACCTCCGAATGGGTGGATCACTGCAGGAACAACTCGAGTTGCGTGGCTAAAGAACTTCGGCAATTGACGGGCGAAGTAGTCAGCACCAACCGTTGGAACCATTCCATACATGCCGACCATGAAGAAGTTGCGGAATCCACTGTGGCGCTCGAGGAAGGGGAGATCCTTGTCGGCCTTGGTCGCTATGTTCGAAAAGGCGAGGGCTCCTACCTTGAAGACGGCTGCAGGGACAAGTGCGAAGAGCGCAATGAGTCCGACGTAGTCGAGGACGTTGGGGTAGTGGCCAAATGGAGTATGGGCATTTAGGAAGTTGTCGAGGCTGGCGTAGATGTTTAGCGCATTTACCTGCTGGAAAACTACCAATCCGAGGAGCATTGCCGATACGACGGCGATATCCATTCTCTTGCGACTTGGTGCAATTACTGACGTTAGTGGAGGCTGAACGAAGAGGCCGACGTTGCCGGATGGACATGCCTTATAGCACTCGGTGCAGAGGCCGCAAAGGGAGTTGGACTCGGCAGATCCGGGCCAAGTGTACCAAGGACAACCGTATCCCTCTTCGCCACCGCGCATGCACGCCTTTGATTCGCACGAGTAGCAGACGTCGCGATCTTTCGTTCTAAAGCCTGCTGCTGCGCCGATCGCTCCAATTGATCCGATTAGTCCAGATAGTGGGCATAGGTAACGGCAGAAGGTTCGCCTCTCGAAGATGAGGAAGGATGCCGTCGCAAAGAGGACAATTCCTAGAACCATAAAGGCGGTGTCCGCCGGAGTACCTGGCCCAGCGATATTGAAGAACTCCTCAATGAAGGTCAGGACGATGAAGGAGACCGCAGACGATATTAGGCCGTAAGCGGCGAGCTTTTGTGGGTACTTATGGCCAAGCCCGAGCGTCTTTTGGGTCCGCTGGAAGAAGGTCTTTCTTTGTATCCACTCTCCGAAACCTCCGAAGGGACACATTGAACACCAGGCCCGTCCGACGACTACCATCAAGACGAAGACGATCGCAAACCAGATGTACCATGTGATCGCAGTCGCAAAGTTGAGACCTGGATCGATGGTTCCGAAGAGTCCGGAGAAGATTACTAGCCAGAAGATCAATTGGTTTGGCACGATCAGTGCGAATTGAATCCATCGTTTTTTGGCTAGGGTCGAGACGACCTTAAACTTTGTGACTTCGAACTTTGGTGTAGTGGCCGCGAAGTGTGCCTTGGCGGCTGCAGTTTGGCGCGGCCGAAGGTTGATCGATACGGCTACGGGATCGATACGAAGCTTGGGATTTTCCTTCGGACCGTTGTCTCCGTGGTCATCGCCGTACGGAATACTACTTGTTGAGTCAATGAGTGAGCTCATTGATGCCCCCCGATCTCATGATGCTTTCTTTGTGTACTACCTTTAGTGATGTACTAAACGTATACTACATTTATATATGATAGAAATCACATAGTTTTAGAGAATAAGGTCACATTTTGAACGTAGTTCTTTCGAAGAGGGGAGATTACGTTGTTAGGGCGGCAATTGTCCTAGCGCGGGCGTATCCATTAGGTGAGGCTAGGAAGATTCGCGAGGTCGTTCAAGCCTCGGCTATTCCTACTTCCTTTGCACCAGCTGTCCTTTCGGATCTCGTTAGATCGGGGCTGGCCCAATCAAGAGCGGGTCGAAGTGGAGGATATCGTTTGAGTCGTGATCCATCATCTATATCCCTGTTAGAGGTGGTAGAGGCAGGGGAGGGAGAGATCCACTCCGAGTTGTGTGCCATGGGAAATGGTCCATGTCACTGGAGCAGTGTCTGTCCTCTTCATGAATCTTGGCGCGGAGCATTGACCTCATTTAGGCAGATGCTCGCGACGTCCACCCTCCTTGAAGTGGCAGAGAGGGACCGTAGATTGGAAGATGGTACTTATCCAATTCCGACAGACAGCCATCGCGCTAAGTCGATCGTCGACAATGACCCCTCTTTGAGGGGCTAATTTTGGAGGATTAGTTATCCCTTCGCCTTGATAGCGCCTATATTTACATCGTCTAACTAAGTCCGAAGTGGCCTTGGTCGTTTGATGCAAACCAATGAGTAAAGGGAGATATAAGTGGGCTTTGAAGTCGTAATTGAGGTACCCAAGAATTCGAGATGCAAGTACGAGATCGACCATGAGACTGGTGCGATTTGGTTGGATCGAGTCCTATTTACCCCTATGGCATACCCACTGAACTACGGATACATCGAGGGTACCCTTGGCGAAGATGGCGATCCCCTCGATGCTCTATTAATTCTGGATCAGGAACTCGTGCCAGGTTGCCACGTAGATTGCCGAACAGTCGGAACTTTTGTCATGTCAGACGAAAAGGGGCGTGACATCAAATTGCTTTGTGTTGTTGATGGCGATCCACGATTCGAAGCCATTCAAGACATCGAGGACGTGCCAACCCAATTGCGTGACGAGATAAGCCACTTCTTTGCACACTACAAAGACCTTGAGCCTAAGAAGTTTGCTACTATCGAAGGTTTTTCGTCCAAGGAATCAGCCGAGGGTGAACTCACCGCTGCAATTGAGAGACTGGCAGAGGGCCACTAGTTATTTCTACTATCGAGATAGTGTAAATTGCTCCTCTGTTGTAAGATGTAGAGCAAAGATAATTAGGTGGTTTTAGTGTCTCAATCTACAACAGAGGAATCTCAGGCGGTCGCAGACGAGCAGAGCGTCAAATACCGCGAAGTTGAGCGGTTAATTGAAATGATCCGTCCGGCGGTGCAATCCGACGGAGGCGATCTAGCTCTCGTAAGTGTTGATGAAGAGAGCGGAGTTATCGAGGTTAAGCTTCAAGGTAGCTGCTCTTCGTGTGCCATCTCTTCCGTCACCCTTGCGTCGGGTATCGAAAGAATAATCAAAGGCCGTCTCGCTTGGGTTACTGAAGTAAAAGGTGGCGTAGATGAAGAGATCGACTTCGAGTCTTCCTTTGCCATGGGCCGTGGTGGTTACGTTCCTCGATTTATCGACTAGCGATCGCGTTGTAGGTGATTCAAAGAGTACTTCGGAGGAAGATCCAGTGTCAATGAGGTTGGCTGAGGTTTAGCTGAGCAGCAGATAAGAGGCCCGTTCAGTCTTTTGCTTGTATTTAGGGTAAAATCTCTTAGCTTGGAAATTCTTACGCAGTAATTTCTCTGGTAATGTCGGTCTATCAAGTTGGGGATGAATGAATAAAGTACTAAAGTACGCTGGACTTTTACTTCTTTCGGCCGTGCTTCTAGGACTCTCTCTTGCCTTGCTAATTCCCACGGTGCGCAATGTCGCAATTCTCAAGGAGAAGGGAACCTTTTCTACTCCTATAGTTATGCGTCCCCTTTCCATCCCGTCGAAGATCTTAGATTCGCAGGGAAATTTGATCTATTTGGTCCAAAATGGCCAAAACCGAACGACGGTATCGTTGAACCAGGTTCCTCAGCTGGTTAAGGCTGCAGTTCTAGACGTTGAGGACCATACTTATTTCCTACACGGAGCAATCGATCTCAAGTCGATTGGAAGGGCGCTCGTAGCAGACTTCTCCGGTGGCTCTGGACTTCAAGGTGGATCCACCATCACCGAGCAGTTGGTAAAGCAAGCGGTCCTCAACTCCTCTAGAACCCTATCGAGGAAGTTCTCAGAGGCAATTATCTCCTTTCGTCTACAAGGTGTGATGACAAAGACTGAGATCTTCCAGCGTTATTTAAATACCGTTTACTTCGGCGAAGGCGCATACGGTATTGCGGCAGCTTCGCAAACATACTTCGGAGAAGGCCTAAGTCATCTTGACATTGCGCAATCGGCACTCCTAGCAGCTCTTATTGAAAATCCGTCGGGTTACGATCCCTTTTATTATCCCGCGTATGCAAAGCAGCGCCGCGACCTCGCGATAGATCAGATGTATCAATACGGAACTATCACTCATGCTCAAGACCTCGCTGCCAAGAAAGAGCCGCTTCCGACCGTAAGTCATCGCCCGATCTTTAGCTCTCCTTCGGCCTTCGTGACCGAAGTTGTGGGCGAGTTAGAGACCGCCCCTCAGTACTCTTTCTTGGGATCTGATCCAACGCAGCGGTATGCGTCTTTGACTAATGGCGGGTATACGATTCAGACGACTTTGAATCCAACTGATCAGGCAGCCGCTGATGCGGCCGTTAAAAAGATCGTTCCGAACACAAACGGAAAGTTCACCGCAGCATTGGTATCGACCGACCCTAACACCGGAAACGTATTAGCCATGGTAAGTGGAAACCCCAATGCGGGGTCGGGAGGCTTCAACGTGGCAACCGGACGAGGTGGAACCGGTCGGCAGCCGGGCTCGTCTTTCAAGATTTTTACTCTAGCTGCGGCCCTTGAATCTGGTTACTCGCCGTCGGACATAATCGACGGAACGGGACCGTGTACTTTTACGGTTCCGAATACGAAGCCATTTCCTTACGTAGCGAGTAACGCTGAGCCGGGTTACGGATTGATGACCTTGACTGATGCGACTGCTAACTCCGTAAACTGCGCATATATTCGACTAGCCATTAACGTTGGTCTGCAAAACGTTGTGGACACCGCTCGGATCATGGGTGTCAAGTCCCCCTTGCTCGCCGTTCCTTCTGTTGCGATCGGTTCGGAAGACGTTACTCCACTCGAGATGGCGACGGCCTACGGAGTGCTGGCGTCGGGAGGCTACTTACACCCAGCTCGTTTCATCACGAGCGTGGTGGACTCAACTGGCAAGTACGTCTATAACCCTGTTCTGTCATCGCAAAGGGTTCTGTCGAGTCGTATAGTGGCCATTATGGATAGCGTGCTACAGCAGGTTATTATCAGAGGTACTGGTACTGGCGCGGCTATCGGGCGACCTGCAGCGGGCAAAACTGGTACCACAGATAACTTCACCGACGGTTGGTTCGATGGCTATACGCCTCAAATGGTGACCACAGTTTGGATGGGCGATCCCTCCGGAAATGTGCCGATGTATGACGTGGGTGGCATTCCTGTCTACGGAGGAACTTATCCTGCGGAAATATGGCGCAACTATATGTCAAATGCGTTAGCTGGTCTACCAGCCCAGCAGTTCCCAACGGTGGTTCCAAGCTGGATTCCGCCATCGAAGTTCATCGTCCCAATAGATTCTCCAGGCGCTATCACTTCACCCACTACAACGGCTGCACCCACTACAACGGCTGCACCCACTACAACGGCTGCACCCACTACAACGGCTGCACCCACTACAACGGCTGCACCTGCAACGACTCTTTCGACTTCTGCTTCTGTAGCCGCTACTACTTCTTCTAGCTCGACATCTAGCTCGACATCTAGTTCGTCCGCGGCTGGAAGTCCCAACGGAAGTGGTACCAGTCGGGGATAATGGTAGGATTTTGTTTTGTATAACCTCTAGCCTTGCTAGATTAGGGAGCGATGACGAACTCGAACGATGTGCAATTTAGTGAATCTGATATAGCGAGTCTTATTCAGCTTCAAGCTCTATCAACTCGAATAGTTAAAAACGCCCTAAGGCTATCCGCGGGTCCACAAAGTGGAAATTACCGTGATAAGGCGTTGGCTTATAAGCGACTCAAAAGCCAGTTGGACTCGGTCTTGAGTGAGGTTGAGGCATTGAAGTCCGATCAGCGACAGGTAGAAGAGGAGCTCGTACGCTTTAATTCAGAATTGGATAAGTCAAAGAAGTTGCTATCCAACTCATCACAAAAGGAGTACCGCTTCAATCCAAAGCTGCAACTGCAAATTTCGGAGCTGGATAGTAAAGTCACGGAATACACCGAGGCTGAGATCGCCATCATTGAAAAGCTAGAAGTCCTTGAAAAGAAGGGTTCGGGCCTTGATATTGAGGTGAAGGGCGCCTATCGGGAAGCCGCTATTGCTAAGGCAGAGCTCGATAAGTTAAAGTATGAAGTCGAGAAAGTTGCCTCTGAACTAAATGTTGAATTAGATGCGCTTCGTTCTTCACTTTCTAGTGTCGTCGTCGCCGCTCTTAAGCGAGTTCCAGCTGACGTGATCGATAAAGTGTCCCTTCTCGTTGAAGGCAGTTGTGGGGGATGTCGCCTTCGGTTCTCCTCTTCACTTGCAGAGAAGATTAGGCGTTCGCCGATTAGTCCTAATTTCTGTGAAGAGTGCGGCCGAATCGTCGTATTGGGCTGAGTTGGCCTGTAGGCGAGGTTCTGTCTGGACTTAAGTCCGCGGTAGCCATCCATCTAAGCGATCCACCAGAGGTATGGTAGAGGAACGTTCATCCCACTACCTAAACGGGCCGCTTGTTACCCCTATCTGATCTTGCTTCGAGTGGGGTTTGCAAAGCCACATTGATTGCTCATTGTGCTGGTGTGCTCTTGCCACGCCTTTTCACCCTTACACCATTACGGTGCGGTATATTTTCTGTTGCACTTTCCGTCAGGTCACCCTGCCTTCAGTAACGAAGCACTCTGCCCTATGAAGCCCCGACCTTCCTCAGAGGATAATCCTCCGCGGCTACCCAGCCAACTCAGCGCTACCGATCTTATTAGGTTCCTAAAGTTTTACCCCAATTTTTACGACGAAATAAATATCACTTAGAGTGGTTTTTCTGATTCAAAATATAGCTACAGTGAGATCCGGAGCCAGCTTGCTTGCGAGTGAAGTATTTAAGGTCGTTTTGGAAGGTGCACGGAGGGGTGATCGTGAGGATCTGGCCACCCTTTGGCGATACTATAGTCCCGCGATAGTAAAATATCTCTCTATCTTCGTTGGCAGTGACTGTGACGACGTTGCATCGGAAACTTGGATTGCTATTGCAAGGGCTCTAAGCAACTTTGAAGGTGATGAGGAATCCTTTAGGCGCTTCGCTATCGTCGCTGCTAAAAGAAAGGCCATTGACTTCGGAAGAGGTGCAATTGTCCGAGAGCGTCGAAAGGATCGTTTCTCGGTCGCTTATTCGCGAGAGTTGGAGCCGCAAATAGCAAATGTAGAAACAGATAGTTCACCCGAATTGCTAGGCCTGCTCAAGGCGCACCTTCCACCTGAGGTAGCTGAGGTGATCTACTTAAGGTACGTGTTGGAATTTAGCGTATCAGAGGTTGCTGAGATTGTTTCACGGAGCCCTGAGGCAGTGAGGACTGCGTCCCATAGGGGCCTTTCTCGCCTTCGTGAACGGCTGCTGCGCGAGGACCTCGCTGATGTTGGAATATGAGCCTGAGCTAAATAATGCTAGATAGTTGAGATCGTTATGCGGTTCTGGCGAGTCTTCTCATTCCTTGTTTGAAGTTGCAAGTAGAATTCCTGGTTTAAAAATGCCATGGCTTCATATGATTCGGCTAATCGGACGCTTGAAATATTTGCCAGATGGCGTGTACACCAGGGTGCGGGAGATGAGGTTTGAAAAAATTGGACTTTCTTGAAAAAGGTGTAACGGCGGCGACTTTGAGATCGTTTCTTTCATGACTATGGAATATTTCGAAGATCAATTCGAGAGTGAGTGGTTTCAATCGAAACCATCAGATGTGGACGGTTACGAGGGGTTTGAAGATTCCCCAACAGAACCGCTTCATCAACTCTTTGTTGCTCTTCGACATGAGGTATCCGTGCCCGAGGGGCTAGTTCGATCTGAACTTGTCTCGCAGATGGAGGGTGAATTCCGTTCGATTGAGGGTCGACCGGAAGAGGCTTTGAAAGGAAAGCGCATGATCATAAAACTAATGACTTCTAAGGCTATCATCGGGGGAGCAGCCGCAGTTTTCGCTACCGGTACAGCAGCGGCAGCTGCCACCGGATCGCTTCCCGGTCCTATTCAACAAGCAATGTCGCTGACTGCGTCGGCAGTTGGGATTTCGATACCGGCGAGTAGTGCTTCAACAACCGCTACGACCGCACCTGCGCTGCCGACAACCACGACCGCTGCTCCAACCACGACCGCTGCTCCAACCACGACCGCTGCTCCAACCACGACCGCTGCTCCAACCACGACCGCTGCTCCAACCACGACCGCTGCTCCAACCACGACAGTCGCTGCTGCGCCTCCTACAACAACAGCTGGAACGACAGTTGTTACGTTGACCGGGCCACTGGCTAACAGCTGCTCATCCACCTCAACTACAACTGCTGGAGCATCAACAACCGCACGCAGTGGACCTGGGGTATCAGAATGCGAGACTGATGGTAATCATGGAGATGGTTCTGAAGGGTCATCCACTTCAGTTAGTCGCGATGGATCTTCGAGCGGTGATGGCTCGCCATCTACTACGATCTCGTCCGACTCTTCGTCGACGTCATCTACCGTCGCAACCAGTGGCTCTGGAGACGGTGGCGGATCTGGCGACGGTGGCGGATCTGACAATTAGGCGACTATTGACGACGAGTTGCTGTAAAACTTGGTGATCTTCTCAACGAGGTGGTGGCTTGACTTCGCCACCTCGTTGTTTATCATTCGACGCTGGGCAATTGACCTTTTAGTACGGCATCTTTTCCAAGCGACACTTCGCGATTTGCGCTCTGGTACTCTTCCAACTTTGCTGCGATGTTATCGTCGTGCACTGAAAGAATTCTTGCTGCAAGAAGTGCTGCATTAGTTGAATTGTCGATTGCTACAGTTGCCACTGGTATTCCTCTAGGCATTTGCACGATAGAGAGTAGGGAATCGAGGCCGTCTAGGCGTTTGAGCGAGACTGGTACTCCAATGACGGGTAGAGTCGTTGCTGCTGCGATCATTCCAGGAAGGTGAGCTGCCCCACCAGCACCAGCAATTATTACTTTAATGCCAGCACTTCGGGCGCCTTTGGCGAATTCCAGCATCTCGAAGGGCGTGCGATGAGCAGAGAGAATTCTCAGTTGCGATTCGATTCCAAAGCTGTCTAGAACTTCTTTGGCAGTTGACATAACGGGTAGATCTGAATCTGAACCCATAGCAATTACCACATCGGTCATATCTCACTCCACGTAACCTAGAAGTTAGATGACACTATAGAGCGGGAAAGGTATAATTTGATTCAGTTGGCTACAATCAATTGAGTCTTGCGTAGATGATCTGCTTGGTTTAATTCCGTTTATCTCTATTTAATCTAAATTATTTTGCGTTTAGGCCGATATTTCATTGAAAGGATTATTTGTTATCGCTACGGAGGGTGGTAGTTTTCGGTGAAATCGCTCGGCGGTATATCCCTTCTGTACACGCGTAGCCCTAGTGAACGTAGGCGGGACGGCCGCCTCGGCAGCGTACTCCTTCTAATCCAAAATGCCATATTGGCCCTGTCTTCCCCTTTGCTTCAGAACCAAGGGGCGAAGTACGCCCCAATCTTTGTTGCCATAGCGATCTTTTCATTTATAGGCTTGATTGGTCTAAAGGTTCCCTGGGAGAGATTCGACCATCGTACCAACATAATTATTTCCATGTCGATCTTCGCCGAAGTGGCTACGGTAAGTCCTCAGCTTCGAGGCGGAACCGCGGTACTGCCGATACTCCTTTTGGCAGGTTTTTTTTACGCTGGTATGGTCCAGGATCCGCGACTGCTGGTTCTAAATAGCACTACAGCCTTTTTGGCGACATTGTTTTACATGTCGACCGATTCTCCGGCGACTTGGGTGATTGTAGGCCCAATTACAACTCTTGCGGGACTTGCAATTGCTGGTGCACTAATCCACAATCGAATTATCGTAGAGCGTGGTAATAGGATTAAAAGTTGGCAGTTGGCGTCGATGAGCGAAGTGGGATCGACGATCTTTGCCTACGATACTCTGGCCTATGTCGCCTCCTCGTGCAATGAGTTTCTTCGTGGTACCGGTGGTGTTGCTGCGACGTGGTTGATGGGTCAAGGTACGGGTGATGTATTAGTTTCCACCTCGTTCAATGGCACGGAATTGGCATCTCTAGTCACTCCCGAACTCGTAAACGGCTCAGAGAAGGAGTCGGGGTTTTACATTGCGGCGCTGAGCGATGAGTACTTATTCGTTGAAAACGCTGCGGTATCGAAGCTTGATCGTAAGGCTCATGGCCTTTTCAAGTACTCTGCGGTGATCTTCTTTCCACTCAATTTAGGCTCCAATCGCCTTGGAGCAGTTGCGGTGTATTGGCATCGGTGGATTCCGCGTCCGAGCGATGAAGTTACTGCAGCGATGAAGTCATTTCTCAACGAAGCTTCGAGAATCGTTGGCGCGCAACTCGATCGCGAAGATTTAACGCAGCGCCTCGCTATCGATGAGTTAACTAAATTGCAAAATCGTCGAAGTTTCTTTAGCGAATTGAATGCTCTGGAGACTGGCGATTCGGTGATTTTTTTAGACCTTGATAACTTCAAGACGCTAAATGACACCATGGGTCACTCCGAAGGAGACCGAGAACTCCGTAACTTTGGCCAAACGCTAAGGGAACTTAATCGTCCGGGCGACGTTGCAGCACGTTACGGCGGAGAGGAGTTTGTGCTTTTGTTGAAGGGCGCAGACGAATTAGATGCGCGCCTTAAGGTTGAGCAGATCCGCGACGCTTGGTCAAAACTCGGTAGAGTGACATTCTCGGCCGGCATTGCAACAATGGTTGATGGTTCGAATTCCGCGGCCGTTCTCGTCTGCGCTGACCGAGCTATGTACATGGCAAAGGCAAATGGTAGGAATCGAACCGAGACCGGAGGCGTCTCGGAGTCGGGATCAGATAGCGGCGGCGACGTCTTTACGATGTAGCAACAAAAAAGCAATCACGCGCCTGCCTTGCGATCTCTGTGGTGTTTTTTGAACCATCGCCTACCACTGTGATGTGGCCGATTTTACGACGATTGCGATTTAGCTTTCCATACAGGTGCAGGTGGACACGGTCGAACTTCAATACTTCGCGGCGCCCAATCTCTTGATCGAGTTCACCATCAACCCCGATTAGGTTAGCCATGGTCGCTGATTCGAATAGAGGTTCGACGCTTCCAATGGGCAGAGAACAGACGGCTCTAATATGGTTTTCGAATTGCGACGTCACCATAGCTTCAATGGTAAGGTGACCACTATTGTGGGGACGCGGGGCTAGTTCGTTTACGATTATGTTTCCATCTTTGGATAGAAACATCTCAACTGCAAGGACGCCAACGTTTTCTACCGCTTGAGCAGCAGCCTCTGCAATCTCTTTAGCTCGAGCTTCCACAGTGGCAGCTACCTGAACTGGATAGTAGACCTCGGAGCACATCTGTTGTTCCTGTAGCGTCTCAAGGAGAGGGTAACTGTAAAGCTCCCCACTTTTTTCGCGCACTACGATGATTGATAACTCTTTGTCTACATCGATGAACTCTTCTACTACGACTTCAAACTCCGAGGGAAGTGTTGATTTGAGTTGGATTAGATCATCTTCATTGAGAACTTCAAATACGCCACGGCCGTCGTATCCACCGAAGGATGACTTGACGATAGCGGGTAGTCCTATCGTCTCGATGGCGTCCGCTAGCTCCTTGTTATTCGTGGCGATTTCGAACTTTGGCGTAGGAAGACCAATCTCAACCATGAGTCTCCTACACGTTGCTTTTCGAGAGGAGAGTTCCAATGTATGGGGAGTTGGAAATACTTTCTCTTGGTAACCATCGAGCGACCTCAGAATGTCGGCCTTAATTACTTCGTGATCGAATGTCACAAAGTCGCAGTGGTCGATGAATTGTTGGAGGTTCGATGCATCAAACGCATTTGCAATCGTCGATCTAGCGACGTAGCGCGGAGCCGGAGTATCAGATGGCGAGGCCAGAACCTCTACTTCAATTCCGAGTGAAATTGCAGCCTGTATCATCATTTGTGCTAGCTGGCCGCCCCCAACGATTCCTAGTCGCAAGTTGATTCCTCCATGTCGTAAATCGATCTTTGACTAATAGAGCCTACAGAGGCAAACCTTTGGTCTGTGATGGATTATCTGCCGGCGGTTACAGAAGCTTCAGAATGAAATGGCTGAGAGTTCCGGTATCGACCTTTCAGCTTTTATGCGAGACGATAGCCACGCTTCTCGTCGGAGTTGATAGCTTTTAGATTCCCGTTCGTAGAGTGGTGTGACAATCTGGCGTCTTTCTACGAGGTGTTCAAAGAGCTCTGGAAATACTGCGATATTGCCCTTTGCGAAGGCGAGAGCACTTGCGCCGATCGTCGTTGCCTCCTTTTCGGGAGAGATGGCGATCTTTAGGCCGAGGTTATCTGTCACTAATTCAACGAACGGAACGTTTGCTACCATTCCTCCATCTGCGTAGATCAAATCCGGCGTCACTCCGCTTTCGGATATCGCAGCTTCCAAAAGGTCGTTGGTTAGTGCGGCAATGCCATCCAAGACTGCCGCAACGATCTCTGCCTTTGAGTCACCTAGCGTCAGGTTTTCGAATAGGCTTCGAGCCCCGAAGTCCCAGAGGGGTGTTCCAAGTCCTGAGGGCGCCGGAACGAATCTTGCATTTGAACTATCCCTGAAGTTGCGTGTGAAGTTCGATGCCTCTTGGTAGCCTGAGATTACGCCTAGCGAGATAAGCCAGTCGACGCAACCTCCTGAGCCCAATGAAAGTGCTTCATAGCCCCAACCTACCTCTTTGCCATTTGTATAGGTAACGATCGGAAAGGTGCCATTGATACTTCGCTGTGCCGATTTTGGTTTCGTGGGTCCCATTGAGGTATCAAGGATGGTTCCGGTGCCGAAGGTAACCTTTGTACTTCCTTGGGCAACTGCATTTTGACCAAGGAGGCTCGCCTGCTGATCACCCATCGCGACGACGATCTTAATCTCTCTGCCGCGATACGAATAGCTTCCAAAGTCACCATATGTGTTACATATCTTTGGAATTTGTTCTTCTCTGATCGCACAATCTTGAAGTAAATTTTGGGAGTAAACAAGGTCCAAGTTATCAATAAATCCGGCTGTTGCAGCATTGGTATGGTCAGTTGCAAATACCTTGCCACCGGTGAGGTGAAAGATTGCAAGGGTATCCAAAGTTGCGAAACGCAGTTGGCTCGCCTTGGATGTTTCAAGTGAAGCGAGATAGATAGCTTTGGTTACGGATTGGTTCGGCGCAATTCGATGGCCCTTTGCTGCAAGTTCGAGGCAGAGCGGCGAAGTCCTAAGATCCATCCATGACAGGATTGGACCATACCCAGTTCCGCTACCGTCTATTGCTGCAGTTGTAGCTCTCTGGTTCGTTACTACAATCTCTGCACTTCCTGTGCCTATGCGATCGAGCGCTGCATTCGTTACCAAAAACAGATTGTCTCTAAACTCATCGTGGCTGTACTCGACGAAGTTAGGAATTGGACTTACGCGGGTGAATGCTCTAGTGAACTGGTCTTCAATTTCGAGGCGATCGTTTACAACACTTGCACGAATCGATGAAGAACCAATATCGATGGCTACTACTTTATCAGCCACGGCTATCTTGACCCAAGTTGCTCACGGAGTTCTTCCTTCAGGGGGAGGTTCTTCTCGAGTTCTCTAACTACCTCTTCAACCTGTATTTCTGCCTCCTCTTTTGAAAGAAGCGAAGTATCGATCAAATAGCTAGCAATTTCGTTCGCCAACTCGTAGCTGAGTAGTTGGTCGTATATTCCAATTCTGCTACGTCGAAATATAATATCGGCGATGGTTACGGCCCAACCTTCGGCGATAGCTTCATCCACGAGGTCTTTCGCGAGTACGTCCGCCTTTTGAAGGTTGCCAAAGTCACTTAGTGTCCTCGGAATTGGAAGCTTTTGCGATATCGAAGTGGTCTTCTGAGAGAGAAACTTATCGACTTCGTCAACGACGTCCACTGCCATCTTTCGGTACGTGGTGAGCTTGCCGCCGGTGACGGTTACCATGCCATCGTTTGCGATAATTTTGTGGCGCCTAGATAGGTCCTTGGTACGCTCGGCTAGCTTCTCCCCGCTTTTCTCCGCGATCAATGGTCGAACTCCTACCCAGCCTCCGGTTACGTCGGAGATCTTGAGTTTGGTATCGAGATTGCCGTTGACTCCTGCCAATAGGTATTCAACGTCTTCAATTTCGGTTCTGACCGGATTATCACCGAGGTCCGTGTCGGTGGTTCCGATATAGGTGTATTTACCATTCGGAATTACGAAAATAGTTCGACTATCGCCATCAACGGGAAGAACCATTGCGCACGCGGTAGGAAGTTTTTCCGCCGGCAACACAATGTGAACCCCCTTCGATGGCCTGATCGTGATGGTGGATTCGACGTTTGCTCGGTCTAATATATCGGTTGCCCATGCTCCCGTTGCATTGACGACGCTCTTGGCGCTGATGGCAAACTCTGAGCCCGTAGTTTTGTCTTTGACCTTAACTACGTAGTTCGATGTACCTTTTCTAATCGACGAACTCTCACTTTTCGAATCGTCTCCACCTTCAGCGACGGCAACTGAGATATTGGAGGGATAACTCTCGAGGGATGTGACTTCTACGTAGTTGAGTGCTACTGCACCGTAGGAGTTTTGGGCGACTTTAAGGACGTTTAGCGTTAGTTCGCTATCGTCACATCGAGCATCCGGGTAGATATAAGCTGCCTTGAACTTTGAGGCGTTCAACCGAGGAAAGATTCCTTTGGCGTGGCCAACGGTAATCTTCTTGTGGAACCTTCCAATTCGAAATCCGCCAGTCAGGTCGTATCCGGTAAGAGCAAAGCGCATTGCGGGAGAGCCAAGTGGTGAGAAGAAGGGCCTCTTTGCATCTATCAGTAGAACAAAATCTAAATAGTTTGCGAGTTCAGGAGCGTTTTTGAGCAGGAGGGTTCTCTCGCGTAGGTTCTCGTATACGAGCGCTATCTCGCCTTGGGCCAAGTAGCGAATTCCTCCATGTATCAGCTTCGAAGAGGCGCTAGATGTGCCCGATGAGAAGTCTGCTTTTTCAACGAGAGCCGCCTTGTAGCCTCTCGAAGCGGCCTCGAGAAGGGCACCCGCTCCGGTGATTCCACCTCCAATTATTACAACATCGAACCTCTCGTTGTTGGTGCGTTCAATGTCGCTCTTTCTGCGCTCTGTTACGATCATCGTTTTATTCGCCTCAATCTCTAGCACCCGAGGGTGTAAACCAACTGGGCTAACTTATTCATGAGAAAATCTGTTACCAAATAGATGCGGACGAGTACCTTGAGATACGAATCGACCTGCCCCTTTGGCGCGCCAAAGGATTCTCACTTAGTTAGCTTCAAAGTCCGTACTTACCCATCTTTGCCTTCGCTGGCCGAAAAGGCTGCTAAGGCAAAAGTACTCATCTTTTAACTTATTGCAAATGTCACATGCAAAGTGCAATATTAAGATTTTCATCCCGCTACTATCCGTATTGACAAATATATGCATGGTAAGGAATAACTACCGTGCTCAATCTGATCTATTCAGGAAGTTCGATAAAGGAGAATCATGGCTGAACTTAAGGGCACCCAAACTGCCGAGAACCTAAAGGAGGCATTCGCCGGTGAGTCGCAGGCGAACCGTCGTTACCTTTACTTTGCTCAGAAGGCTGACGTAGAAGGTTACCCAGATGTTGCATCCCTATTCCGTTCAGTAGCAGACGGTGAGACGGGTCATGCTTTTGGTCACTTTGATTTCCTCGCAGATGGCGTTGGCGACCCTGTCACAGGTGAGCCAGTTGGCTCGACGGAAGATAATTTGAAGAGTGCAATTGAAGGCGAGACCTACGAGTACACAGAGATGTATCCTGGGTTCGCACGTACCGCTCGTGAAGAGGGATTCGACGAGATCTCCGAGTGGTTTGAGACGCTAGCGCGTGCCGAGAAGAGCCACGCGGGACGATTCACCCAAGGTCTTGAGTCGCTCGCCTAAAGGTGAAATTCTTTCTCTCCGTATTTCGGAGGAAGGTTACGAATACACAGACGATAAATACCGGACCTTGCAAATTAGTGAGGTCCGGCGGAGGGTTTTGTTACATTGACTATCACTTACGATCCGAGCCACCCCAAGTACTTCGACGAAGTTGACTTTCGGGCTGAACTTGAGAGGGTCTTCGACCTTTGCCACGGTTGCCGACTTTGTTTGCACCTATGCCCGAGTTTCCCGACTCTCTTCGATTACATCGATTCTCACGACGGCGATGTAGCTAAGCTCACACGCTCTGAGAGTGATCAAGTGGTGGATGAATGCTACCAATGCAAGCTTTGTTACGTCAAATGTCCCTATATTCCTCCGCACGAGTGGGACCTAGACTTTCCACGTCTGATGCTTCGAGCTAAATCGATCCGTAAATCACGTGGGGAATTATCGAAGGTTGAGGAGATATCTGACAAAGTTTTGGCGAACACTGAT
>JAKAZZ010000023.1 GCA_021826315.1 Actinomycetes bacterium | reverse complement strand
AGAGAGCTGGAGTTGCTTTCCTTCAGTCTGAAGCGATGGAGCAACCATTACCTCAGCCTTTTGGAACTCCTTGATCGTCTCATACCCACAAGTGGCCATAGAGGTCTTAAGGGCACCGAACAGGTTTAGGCGGCCGTCATTTTCCTTGGCCGGACCAACCAGAATCTCCTTCAAAGATCCTCTCTGGGATACTGCTACACGAGCTCCTCGAGGAAGGGTTGGGTGGAATGTTGCCATTCCCCAGTGGTAGCCGTTTCCTGGAGCCTCGTAAGCGGTAGCAAGTGGAGAGCCAACCATAACTGCATCGGCGCCACAGGCGATCGCCTTAGCGATGTCGCCACCCTTACTCATTCCACCGTCAGCTATAACGTGAACGTATACGCCGGTCTCGTCGAGGTGACGCATTCTAGCGCCAGCAGCATCGGCGATCGCCGTTGCTTGAGGAACTCCAATTCCGAGGACTCCACGCGTTGTACAGGCGTTACCTGGGCCAACGCCAACGAGTACGCCAACAGCTCCGGTTCGCATCAAGTGAAGAGCCGCTTGATAGGAGGCACATCCACCAACTATGACTGGAACCTCAAATTCACGAATGAACTTCTTTAGGTTTAATGGCTCGTGATTCTTCGAGACGTGCTCAGCCGAGACGACGGTACCTTGGATCACTAGGAGGTCTAGCTCACCGGCGAGTGCGGCTTTGGCCAATTCAGGGGTTCGTTGTGGAGTGAGCGAGGCAGCGGTAGTAACACCAGCGGCCTTAATCTGCTTGATTCGCTCGGTAACTAAAGAGGGCTTGATTGGCTCAAGGTAGATCTCTTGCATTCGCTCTGTTGCCTTCTCTGGAGGAAGTGCCGCGATCTCTGCAAGGAAGGGCTCGGGGTCCTCATAACGAGTCCATAGACCTTCGAGGTTCAGAACCGCCAAACCACCTAGTCGACCAATCTCAATTGCGGTCGCAGGAGAAACTACACCATCCATAGCCGAAGCAAGAAGCGGAAGGTTGAATTTGAATGCGTCGATCTCCCACGAGATATCCACATCCTCTGGATCACGGGTTCTTCGTGATGGTACAATCGCTATGTCGTCGAAGCCGTAGGCTCTACGCCCAGACTTTCCGCGACCGATTTCAACTTCTGCCATCAGAACCCCCTTGCCGAGGATATGGTGCTAGAATTTGCACAGATTGAGCTTTTCATGTATTCAGTCTAATCACTGAATTCATCCTCACCCTTTTGCCCTTAGAGACAATCGCCACATCTAAAGTCCAATAATTTTAAGGACGCCTCTCGCTACCGCCTGACTCATTTCATATAGTGCTGCGTCACGTGCTTTATCAACCTTCTCCACGATTCCAACGCCATCATCGGTGGCAAGAGTATCAAGAGTCGACGTAACTGTCCTTTGAGCGCTCTCAGTTACTTCGTAGCCAAGTTGAGTCAGCCTCTTGAATATGTCACTACTAGAAATCGGCTCGGGCGCAGAGTTAGCGACCATGGCGATCGCGGCTTTAGCTAGATCTCCAGTAGCGCCGGTTGCAGTCCCAATCAAGTTCACAATGTCAGAAGATTTGTTTGGAGAGTCGTAGGTAGAGATCCACCGCTTCATCTGGGCAACAAGATCCTCAAGCGAATCGGCCTCAAACGTTACCTTTGCCATCTATGTCTCCTCGTTTCTCAGTCTCGACTGAGACCTGTGTATATACGTCGTAATAGTTCAACCGTAACAAAAGCTGTGGCACCCCAAATCAAATCCTGATCCACCTCAAAAAAGTGCATCTCTCGCTCTTCCCCACCACGCTTCCATAGTTCTCGGTGGTAGACCTCATCACTTAGTAGGTCAGCAATGTCAACAGAGAATACCTCGTCTACCTCAGAGTGGTTTACCTCGAGATTCGGGATTGAGAAGTGAGAAAGCCCTAAAAAAGCAACAAGAGTAAAGCGAGTCGAAAATGTAGAAAGTTCGGTAATGCGTCCAATGACTTCAATCTCTTCTGGAGCGACACCGATCTCTTCGTAGGTTTCGCGAACAGCTGCATCGAAGGGAGTCTCACCCTCCTCAACCTTTCCTCCCGGGAAAGATACCTCTCCTGCATGGGACTTTAGGTGGCTCGCTCGACGGGTAAATAACAGGGCCGGGCTGTGAACTGACCCAGTGAGTAGCCCAAGCACTCCCGACTGTCTCATCTTCTCACTTCCCCATGGTGGTTCAGTGACTACTGGAGCGGGGCGCTCAGAACTTAGTGAAAAGGCCCGCGCTATATCAAAACGATTTGAAGGCAACTCTACGGCCAATTCGTTTACCCAGCGAGGGCGACGAATCCGTCTATAGGTGGGCGGACGCGGTATCGTCTGTCTAAACCGAGCATCAAGATCGATAACTTCACCCACGAAAACTACTCCACAACGAAAGACTGCGACCTAAGAGATCCTACTTCACAAACAAGAGGCCTAATACCATTTGAATAGCGACCGGCAATTTATAGAACACTTCCACAAACTAAGAGGCGGAGCAGGATAATTCCCACTCCGCCTCCACTTACAACCTCTAAGAGATTGCGCTACTTACATCATTCCGCCCATGCCACCTGCGGGAGCAGCTGGCTCGTTTTCGGATGGCTTCTCGGCAATCGCGGCCTCCGTGGTTAGTAGGAGAGCTGCAATCGATGCAGCGTTTTGAAGTGCCGATCGAGTTACCTTAGCTGGGTCGATAACGCCTATTTTGACGAGGTCTTCATAGACGTTGGTTCGGGCGTTGTAACCAAAGGAGCCTTCTTGACGGGCTACATTTTGAACAACAACTGCACCTTCAACTCCGGCGTTGTTAGCAATCCAACGAAGTGGCTCTTCTAGGCAACGTGCAACCATGGCAGCACCCGTCGCCTCATCGCCACTTAGGCTACCGACGAGGTTCTCGACGTCAGCACGGCTTCTTAGAAGCGCAGTGCCTCCACCGGCAACAATTCCCTCTTCGATCGCGGCACGAGTAGCAGAGAGAGCATCTTCGATACGGTGCTTCTTCTCCTTGAGCTCAACCTCAGTAGCTGCGCCAACCTTGACGACAGCGACGCCACCGGCAAGCTTAGCCAAGCGCTCTTGAAGTTTTTCACGATCCCAGTCGGAGTCAGTAGCGTCGATCTCTCGACGAATCTGCGCAACGCGACCATCAACGTCTTCGCGAGTTCCGGCACCGCCAATAATCTTGGTGTCGTCCTTTGTAACTTCAACGCGGCGAGCGGTTCCGAGCAGATCGAGGGTAGCGGTCTCGAGCTTGAGTCCAACTTCCTCGGAGATAACCTGGCCACCCGTTAGGACTGCCATATCTTGAAGCATCGCCTTGCGTCGCTCGCCGAAGCCTGGAGCCTTTACAGCGACTGACGAGAAGGTGCCACGGATCTTGTTTACGACCAATGTCGCAAGCGCTTCCCCATCGACATCTTCAGCAACGATTACAAGTTGTCGACCTGTCTTCATTACCTTCTCTAGAAGTGGCAAGACCTCACTCACTGAGGAGATCTTGGATCCGTAGAAGAGGATGAAGGGTTCGTCAACGATTGCCTCTTGGCGATCTTGATTTGTAACGAAGTAAGGGGATAGGTAACCCTTATCGAACTGCATTCCCTCAGTGAACTCGAGTTCAATTCCGAAGGTGTTCGACTCTTCAACCGAGACGGTACCATCCTTGCCAACGCGATCAATCGCGTCTGCAAGAACTTCACCGATCGATTGATCGGCGGCTGAGATAGAGGCGACCTGAGCGAAGTCGCTACGACCCTCAACAGGCTTAGCCTGCTTTGCGATCGATTCAACTGCGACTGCAACTGCCTTCTCGATACCCTTCTTGAGCGTCATCGGATTTGCACCGGCGGCTACGTTCTTGAGGCCCTCGCGAATTAGCGCTTGGGCGAGAACGGTAGCGGTCGTGGTGCCGTCACCAGCAACGTCGTTGGTCTTCGTTGCGACTTCCTTGACTAGCTGAGCGCCCATATTTTCATATGGGTCTTCGAGCTCAATCTCGCGCGCAATTGAGACACCGTCATTAGTGATGGTGGGTGCGCCAAACTTTTTGGCTAGAACCACGTTACGACCCTTAGGTCCGAGAGTGACCTTGACTGTGTCAGCGAGCTTGTTTACACCCGCCTCAAGGGAACGACGAGCATTCTCGTCAAACTTTAGCGTCTTTGACATGGTTACTTAGCCACCTTCGCAAGTACATCGCGTGATGCAAGGATCAAAAGGTCTTCACCGTCAACGGAGATCTCTGTTCCGCCAAACTTTGAGTAGACCACGGTGTCTCCAACTGCAATGTTCAGTGGAACTAACTCACCTGTTGAATCAGCACGACGTCCTGGACCAACGGCTAGTACTTCACCCTGTTGGGGCTTCTCTTTTGCTGTATCTGGGATTACGAGACCCGAAGCTGTTCGCTCCTCAGACTGTGCTGGGCGAACTACGATACGATCATCGAGTGGACTTAACTTCATTCTCTTTCAAATCCTCCTTAGAGTGACTGACTTCAAAGAAATAATATAGTCCACTTTTAGCACTCAACTATCGTGAGTGCTAAAAAACTCATCTATCCAAACTTCAGAGAGGGTATTACGTCGATGGGAAGAGTCGTTGGTCCGAACTTTTCCAACCTAAATCGTCCGGCTTCTGCGATCATCGCTCCATTGTCTGTGCAATTGGTTCGAGCGGGCAAAAATACTTCGATTGAATTCCTTGATCCAATCTCGCCCAGCAACTCTCGTAGTCGGCTGTTGGCACCAACGCCTCCGCTTAGTCCGACGGAATTGGCCCCGAAGTCGATCGCGGCTTCAATGGTCTTTCGCGCTAGAACCTGAGCGATACTCTCCTGAAAGGAGGCAGCTACATCGGCGGAGTCAAATCCGGTGTTCTCTCGGAGGTACCGTACAACCGCGGTCTTAGGACCAGAGAATGAAAAGTCGTACTTCCCCTTAGTTACAGCCTGTTTGAACTTGATCGCGCCTCGGTCGCCACTGTTTCCGAGTCGCTCGATCTCAGGGCCTCCTGGAAATCCAAGGCCAAGGAGCCGCGCTACCTTGTCAAATGCTTCGCCAGCTGCATCGTCGTAGCTCCTACCGAGTATCTCGTATTTGCCGAGTTCTCTTATGCCAACGATCATCGTATGTCCACCCGATACCACAAGCACAACGAGGGGCAACCTTGGAAAAGTCGTATCCAGACCTAGGGCAAATATGTGGCCCTCAAGGTGATTTACAGCAATCAACGGTACATTCCACGCGACGGACAATGCCTGCGCAGTTGCTACTCCAACCATGAGGGGGCCACTCAATCCAGGACCAACGGTAACCGCGATTGCATCGAGTCCCGGAGAAGTCGTCGAAAGATTCGCACGCCTTAGCGCCTCTTCAAGCGTTGGTACCATTACTGCTTCGTGAGCTCTGGAGGCGAGTTCTGGCACAACTCCTCCAAAATCACTATGTACGCTGATTTGACTTGCGATTACCGAGGAGAGCACCTTGCCATCGGCTCCGACAACTGCAACTGCAGTATCGTCGCAAGAAGTTTCAATTCCAAGTAGAAGATCCATATACGTCTACGTTCTCAAATACCCTGTGAACATTTCAACATCAGAACCACTTTGGCGACTTGCTGCGCTCAATGAGTCCTTTGTTCTCCGCGATCCGCGTTATTCGGGCTCGGAAGTCCTCGCTGTCAATGTCATATGCCCACATGATCATGGCATCTTCATTATTTTCTTGGTAGTAGCCCTTTCGGATCCCAACTGGCATGAAACCGAAGTTGGTATAAAGTTTTTGAGCTGGCTTATTAGAGACCCGGACTTCTAAAGTAAGGTTTATCGACCCACGCTTCAACGCCTCGACGATAAGTGCATAGAGCAGGCAAGAGCCATAGTTCTTCCCTTGAAGGTCAGGCGAAACCGCAATGTTGGTGACGTGGGCATCTTCCAAAATGTACATAACCCCGGAGTAGCCGATAATCTCTCCGTCGAGGCGAAGGACCGAGTATGACCTCTCCTTGGTATTGGAAATCTCGCTCAAAAAGACGTTATAAGACCATGGCTTAGGGTGAACGCGCTTTTCGATCTCAAGGACACTTTCAATGTCCTTCTTGCGCATCGGTACGATCGCCAAGCTCGAAGATTCACCGGAGATCTGCCTAGATTCACCGTGAACAATAGCCATTGCATCTACCTCCCGCACCAACACGTTTCATGGGTCTTTGGCGCTTAGTCGCCTTGTACGCCTTCGCCGACGTCTACTAGAACTTCGCCGCCGTCGATCTTGGTTTCAAAGGTCTTAATCTTGTAGACCGGATACGTCTTGCAAAACCCACCTTCGAGCTTAAAGGCAAATCCGTGCCATGGACACTCGAAGGAGCCATCGGGGCGAATTTCGGCGCGATCGATCGGAAGTCCCATATGAGAGCAGCTGTTCTCTAAACAGATTACTTCGCCATCACACAGGGTAAAACATAGATCAACACCTAAGACCTCGGCCTTTGTGAAACGACCACTTTTGAGGTCAGCAAGTTTTACCGCTCTTTGAAACGTCATATCTCTTCCATAAAGACTACCAACAACGATCTAGCTGGTACTCGTCAGCCCAAACTAGCGACATCGACTCTCCAACGCAGCGATGAAATCGTTTATTTCCGAAATGAAATAATCCAAAAAACTCTATTTCAGAAAGGTGTAAGGGTTAAATAATTGCGATCGCATAAATTGCAATCGTAGTGTCAAAGGGCCGTAGCACAATTCGATAAAAATTACGCGGTTGACTAAGCAATCAAATTATTCCATTTCAATGGAGCTAAACACGAATACACACGAACTATATTTCATCAATATTTATTCCGGTACTAAATACCATTCATGAACATTATGTTCAAATTCCATATGTAAATAGATCGAAAGCAACTATTAATTAAAACATAAAGTATTCAGTAAGAAATTTAAAACATATCAAATATAGTTACACGGACGTAATTAGAGACTTGAGAGATTCAGGGGGGAACGTGGTCGACTTTACCGAACTCGGTGAGATGAATCAGATACTTTCAGCCCTAATAAGTCTTGCCGGCGACAGAGAGATCAGTTCGGTCACTCTCTCCGCAAATCCAGTTCTCTCGCAACAAAAACTAAAAGATGCTTACCAGCTTTTATCCAAAGATCACTTTCAGACAAACGAGAGCATACTTACCATCAATGCAATGCTTCCTCGCCGAACCTGCATGAAATGTAAGACCTGTTTTCGCGGTGAAGAGAGCATAATTTGCCCCAAGTGCCACTCTCACAACTCAACCGAGAGGCCAATGCCTCGGCTCTACATCGAAACATTTGCGGTCAGAAATAGTAGCGGCTTAGCCTCCTGAAAACCATACGGGGCAACTAGCGACCGTCGCGACTCACTATATTGGCTATTCAAGATTGAATAGGAAACTGTGATGAGCCAAGTAATTGCCTACACCGACGGTGCATGCAAATCTAATCCAGGCCCCGGTGGGTGGGGAGTACTTATTATCGACGCCGGCGAGCGCACCGAATACTTTGGTGGCGAACGAGACACGACCAACAACCGCATGGAATTGACCGCTGCGATCGAAGCCCTTAAAAATACAGACGCTTCGCGAGATCTGGTCATCTACGCGGACTCCAAGTACGTCATCGACGGCATCACTAAATGGCTTCCCAACTGGATCCGGAAGGGTTGGAGAACTGCCGATAACAAGGCGGTCAAGAATATGGACCTCTGGAAGGAACTCGCCGAACAGGTCTCTACAAGGCGAGTCGAGTGGCGATGGGTGAGAGGTCACGATGGCGACTACGGCAACGAGCGCGCCGACCAGTTAGCAAATATCGGTGTGGCTTCTCTCTAGCGCAACTTCTCAAAGTTTGCTACAGCTACGTACTCTCGGCCATATCTAATCTTTAATTTGTCGGGTGAGACTCTCTGTCTGTCTTTAATCGCATCAACAAAGGAGGCGATTTTTGATTCAATTGGGAGTTCGTTCACATCAAGCACACGAACGCCCTCGCGTGAAAGAGACTCCCACCCCTTCGGTAATGCGCCAATTACCGTTACGCTCTGGCTTTGTCCGATGGTAGAGTCTGCGTCATCAAAACTCAAGGTAATCGAGGAACTTCCACGAATCCTGTTGTCGAAGAGGTGGACTTCGCCCCCCTTCGCATCTTCGATAAGAAAGTCGTGGGGTGCAACATTCGAAACAATATACGACATCATCTCAAGATGGTCAAAGGCTATTACACCTTTACCCCAACCAAGGGCAAGGCTCCTTCCAGTTGCAACGCCGATGCGTCCACCCGAAAAGCCACTTGGACCCACGCATAGCACAATCTCAATCTGGGCGTTATCAATCCGATCAATCTCAGCCCGTACTTGGAGCGAAAAGAGGCCTATCTCGCGCAAGAGAGTCTTTGGCTCAGTGATAATTTGACACGAGAAGACTTTGGCATCTAACAAGATCGCAAGAATCGAGTACGAAGATGAGGTATCGATCACCACCGTTGCACTTCTGGTCAAGACTGACTCCTGTTCGCAAAAGTTGAAAGCTTCTCAAAGATACGATGGTCTACATGAGGAGCAATCGAGAGGTGAATAAATCGGGCCTCACCATCCATGATCGAATCAACTTCAATCTGGATATCTGCCTCGATGATGAAATCTACCGCATTTGGCCATTCAACCAGCCGCAAAGTTCCATCGTCGAATAGATCGATGTCCATCAAGTCGAGTGACCTTGCACCAGAGAATCGATATAGATCTAGGTGTCTGATTGGAAGATTGCCCTCATACTCCCGTTGGATTATGAAGGTCGGGGAGGTTACCACCTCGTCGACACCTTGCCCAGCGATAATACCCTTAGCAAGAGTCGTCTTGCCTGCGCCAAGATCTCCTAGCAGGGTAATTAGAACGGGGGTAACGATCGATGAACCGATTGAGATTCCAAGCTCCACCATCGCCTCTTCACCGGTTACTGTAAATTCGATAAACTTAGCGCCCATATCAGGTGCGTTATTCACCATCGAGAAGACCACCCACAACTCTCAAATCACTTCTCATCGCCTGTTCAATGGCTTTGCCACCCCTTAGTGCGTATGCCGGATGATAAGTGACCACCACTTTAGCTCCTCCCATAGCGTGTACCTGGCCCCTCATGGAGCCAACCGAGGTCTTCAGCCGAGTGAGGACACGAGCCGCCACCTCTCCAACAGCCAAGATGACTTGACTGTTGAGTAGTTCGAGCTGACCCGTCAAAAAAACCGAACACGCCGCAATCTCAACTGAATTTGGCTTTCTATTGCTAGGAGGGCGACACTTTATGACGTTAGTAATGTAATAATTGTCCCGAGCAAGACCAATCTCTTCTTCGATCAATCGAGTTATGAGCTGACCCGACCGACCGACGAATGGCAGCCCATCTCGGTCCTCCGAAGCTCCCGGTGCCTCGCCAACAACGACAAGCCCGTATGAGTGAACTCCGGAAGAAAAGACAACTCGGTTACGAGTGGCAGATAGATCGCACCTTTGGCAAGACCGCGCCTCGTTCTCGAGCAACTGCAACTTGTGAATCCTAGAACTCTCCATATATCACTCCAGATAGATCCTAGGAACGCGCTTAGAGATCCCACAGAGAATCTCCCACGTAATCGTTGAACAACGCTTGGCCCATTCATCGGCGCCTATCTTTTGTGCTCCGTCTGTGCCAATTAGAGTGACCCGATCACCAATCGCAATTGCTTCTTCGTCCCCCACGTCGATCAAGATCTGATCCATGGTCACCACACCCGCAAATGGAAAGCGGCTTCCTCCGACAATCACCTCGCCACCTCCGTCGAAGAGCCTTCGAGGCACGCCATCGGCATAACCGATCGGTACTGTAACCACCTTGCCTCGTTTCGACATCGGGCGGCGGCGTCCATACGATGGTCGTTCACCGGCATCGACCACTTTGACAAACGATACTTCTGAGATCAACGACATGACCGGTCGCAACGCCCGACCATCACCTGATTCTTTGGGGGCATAACCGTAGAGGGCAAGACCGACCCGACCCTTTGTAAGTCGACTCTCTGGATAGTAGAGCAGCCCTGATGAGTTGGCGATATGAAGTTGCTTTGGGTTCAATCCTGCTTCGCGCAAGGTGGAAAGTGCGCTCTGAAAACGCGATAGTTGCAATTGCGTAAATTCAATCGACTCTTCAGAGACTTCATCTGCTACCGCGAAGTGGCTCCAGATACCGTCGATGTCACCCCGTCCGATTACGCCAGCGATCGAAGCAAGATCCTCCATCGCCGCCCCTACGCGGTACATTCCGGTATCAACCTTTAACTGAAATCTTGGTCTTTCTTCCTCGTCCCCACTTACGATCGCCTTTATTGCCTCTTGTGTATAGGCAGTAACGGTAATTTGATACTTCGCGGCAGTCGAAAGTGCATCAAGGGGAGGTTGGCTAAGGACAAGGATCTCGCCGTCCACTCCAGCGCGGCGTAGCTCAACTCCCTCTTCCACAAGGGCGACCGCAAAATCGCGACATCCTTGGCCATAAAGCGCCTTGGCGACTTCCACGCCACCATGGCCATACGCATCAGCCTTTACCACAGCACAGATTCGGCTTGGAGACGCAAATTCAGTCAGATACTCATAGTTATGGATAAGGTTTTCAATACTTATCTCCGCATGAACCGGCCTCAGGTGATCTACCACGGAAGTCTCCAAACAAGAGAGGAGTCTCGGGCACCAAGGAGCGGACCCCTCGAGACGATGGGTTTAAAGTTCCCCGGAAGGGATACCTTCTCTCTCGAGCGATCTTGACTCAAATCAACTAAAGATGAAAGCGAGTCGATCATCGAAATTGGATTGGTAACTCCCCTTCCCCCGGAGAGGCCGTGAATGTAAGTTGCGGTTGCAACAGTCTCTAGAGAGTATCCATTTCGAGTCACAAAGGCTCCAATGATGCCCGAAAGGACGTCGCCGCTTCCTGCCACCGATAGATTTGATCGATTTGAGGTAACATACAGCACTCGGCCATCGCTTGAAAATATGCGTGTCGGAAATCCCTTGAGTAGTAGATCGACCCCAAACTCCTCTGTGAATTTGACTATGGCTTCATAGGATATTTCCAGCCCCAACCCCACAAAAAGGCGATCCAACTCACCGCTGTGCGGTGTAAGCAGGATCGGACCGGCATATTTTCTAAGCGTCACTTGAAGAGATTTCGAACTGGCTACGGCATTTATGCCATCGGCATCGACCACAACTGGTCCGCTGTAGTTATTCAAAATAAGATCGAGAAGGCGTTCGCTTCGGTCGCCCAAGCCTGGTCCGACCACCACGCACCCAAAGCGATCGATCGATTCGATATCTCGCTCAAAGGTAGCCTCGTCTCCAACTATTAACTCTGGATGCGCGGCCTGAATTAGTTCGGGGCGCTCAAAATTACCGCTGACCCTCACCAAACCCGCACCTGATCTCAACGCTGCTGAGCCTGCCAAAACTGCTGCTCCGAGCGTTGTCTTGGAACCCCCTACCACATGGAGCGAGCGCTTCCACTTGTGTTCATCTAAGGCATCTTTGCGAAAGACGATATCAGTTGAGTCGAATACGAATGATCGACATGCAAGGTCATTAAAGTCATCAAACTGCCACAGATAGGCCTCACCCATACATTCGATAACGCCACCAGATAATTGACCCTCCTTTAGTGCGCCTATTACGAGTGTCACGTCAGCCCTAACGCAATATCCATCTTGATCTAACTTTGCAAGATTCACGCCACTTGGAAGATCGATCGAAATTACCTTGGCTATTCCGCTCTCGATCAAACTTCCCTGTAGCGGTCGCGAGATTCCAGTTCCGAAGATTCCGTCAACTATAAGGTCGTAGCCAACTCCGCTATAGGGAGCATCGCTCCAACTGAAATTTACCTCATCAACCCTTGCGCCAAATTGACGAAGGTTACGCGCGGTGGCAGCGGCATCGGCCCCATTGTTGCCCTTACCGATGAGTACGAGTATTTTTAGACCATATATTGGTCCAAGGGTAGACCTAATGAATGACGCCACGCGAAAACCCACCTCGTCGATGACGAAAGCGACCTTTCCACTAGCTGCTAGTGCCGTATCGTACTCTCGGACTTTCGAGATGGCAACGATCGGAATCACAGATCATCACCTTTGCTAATGAAGCTATTTACGACGGCAATTGCATAACTTCGCTCATGACTTATCGATACTTCGAAAGAAATCTCACCCATTTCGCTAAAACGCCGCTGTATAACGTCACTCACACCCAGAGTTGGGTATCCAATTGGGTGTCTTGTTACGACAAAATCATGGAAGGACACTGAAAAAAGGTTGATACGCAAAGCCTTTGATGCGGCCTCCTTCACTGCGAAACGGGCTGCGAGAAACTCCACGTTGCGTCGAATAGGAGGAGGGAATTGTTCGTTATTTTCATCGGAAAGGATCATCTCGGCAAGTTCCCCATCGGTGAGAATTCGCGTGGCGAATGACGGATGGCGCCTAAATGCGCGGTCAATACGGTCGATAGAGACGATGTCGATCCCCACGGAAAAAGGGAGACGTTGCGTAATTATGCCACTTCCCTTCTCTGCTTGAAGCAATCTCAACTCGAATTTCAAAAGGATTGTACGGCGCTGACCTGTACTTCTGAAAAGAAGATGAGAAGAGCTACCCTCTCTCAGTCTTTGCCTAGCCTAATTCTACCGATGCCACAGCCAATTTTACGCATCGACGTCGACGATGTAGATGTTCGCCAGTCGAACAAGAAGACCCCCTTAGAAGTTAGGCAGGAATAAAATGAAGAGAATTCATCTAAATAAAAAGGTCACCACAGGCCTCACTATCGCAGCCATCGGCGGAGGTTGGCTAGGCGGTGCAGTTCTTGGCACACCGAGCTTATCGTCGGCATCTACAGTTTCATCGGTTACATCTGCACCATCATCTTCGTCCACCAACACCGTTGGACTACCTCCGAAATTTGGCCACGATCACGGCGGTCCAAGAATTGCCGGAGATCTGCTCTCCGCAGCGGCCACTGATCTCAATACAACCGTGGCTTCGATTCAAACCGAACTATCTGCAGGAAAGTCACTTGCTACTATTGCTACCGAGCACAACGTCTCAGCGGCAACCTTGATTAGTGAATTGACCGCTACTGCTACCACAAGCATCAACAACGCAGCCAAGGCTGGAACGATCACTGCGGCCCAACAGACCAAAGCACTTTCAAACCTCAGCTCAATGATCACTAACTTCGTAAATAACACTCACGTCGGTGGCCCAGGCCATGGACCGGGCGGTAATCGTGGCGGCGGTCCCAATGGAGGATTTCCAACCACTCCACCATCATCATCTATTGCAGGGTCTGCAGTTTAGAGATCGCATTAGCAAAAGCTAACTCCCAGTTACAAGAAGAAGGGTCACCGGAAGTTCCGGTGACCCTTCTTCGGGATTTACGATTGCTAGGCAACCTGCTCTCGCCTCCAATAATTACTCGACCGTAACTGTCTTAGCAAGATTTCGTGGCCGATCTACATCTTCACCATGGATGCGAGCCATGTGATAGGCAAATATCTGAAGCGGGACTACATCGACCAATGGTGCTAGTAGCGGATGCACCTGAGGAACTTCGATAAAGTATTCACCCTCTTTTACGATCGACTCACTACCTTTATTTCCAATGACAATTATGGCAGAGTCACGAGCTCTTACCTCTTCAATATTGGAAACTATCTTTTCAAAGAGGCGCGTCTTGGAGGCCATAGCAATTACTACCGCATTTTTATCAAGCATTGCAATCGGACCGTGCTTCAACTCCCCAGCTGGGTAACCCTCGGCGGGCAAGTAGGAGATCTCCTTTAGCTTCAAGGCTCCTTCGAGAGCGACCGGGAAACCAACGTGTCGACCAATAAAGTAAAAGCGGTCACGGTCAGAAAAGACTTGTGCCACAGCTCGTATAGAGTCCCACTTCTCTAAGACTTCCTCAATCTTCGCTGGTATCGCAACGAGCTCTTCGTAGATAGTGTCAATCTCACTTGGGAAGAGCTGGCCTTTGATCCTACTTAGCTTGAGCGCCAATAGCAGAAGTGCCCCAATTTGAGCAGTATGCGTCTTTGTGGCGGCAACTCCCACTTCGGGCCCAGCTCGAGTGTACATAACTGAATCAGCAAGGCGTGCCATAGATGACCCTACGACGTTACACACAGCTATAGTTTGAGCGCCAAGATTCTTCGCCTCGTGAAGCGCCGCTAGAGTATCTAACGTCTCCCCGCTCTGGCTCACGGCAACTACTAATGTCCTCTCGTCAACGACGGGATCTCGATACCTAAATTCCGAAGAGATATCAAGCTCGACGGGCATCTTGGTCCAATGCTCTATTGCATACTTTGCCACCATGCCAGCGTGGTAAGAGGTACCACATGCCACGATGAAGACCTTATTAATGCGAGCAAGATCGTCGTTCGAAATCGATGTTTCGTCGAGATCGATTTCACCACTTGCACGCAGCCTTCCCGCCAAAGTATCCCTAAGCGCCGCTGGTTGCTCGAAGATCTCTTTGGACATAAAATCTTCGAAGCCAGCCTTCTCCGCCGACTCCAATGTCCAGTCAACCACGAACTCAGTCATCTCTGTTCTGCTGCCATCTTTAGCAAAGACTTCAACGCCATCACTCGTGACGTTCACAACAGTGTCATCTTCGAGGTGAAAAAAGGTAGATGCCTGATCAAGAATGGCCGGGATATCAGATGCTATAAACCACTGGTGCCCATTGGTCCCCAATATCATTGGTGCCATGCGCTTAAATCCAACAAGGACTCCGGCCGCATCTAGCGATATGGCAACAAAGGACATTGCGCCTCGCATCTTACGGGAGGCCTCTTGTACAGCATCAAGAAGGCTAAGTCCGCCCTTGATCTCCTCCTCCAAGAGGTGAGATATCACCTCTGTGTCAGTCTCTGAGGTAAAGATGTGACCCTTTTCGATCAACTCCGCCTTAAGTTCTGCATAGTTCTCAACGATGCCATTTTGGATTACTGCGAGCCGTTCAGAGCAGTCATAGTGAGGGTGTGCATTTAGAAGTGTTGGGCCACCATGTGTTGCCCATCGAGTATGACCAATTCCGGATACAATCGCACCAGAGGTAAGGCTTTGAGACTCAGCCTCCAACTCAACAAGAGAATTCTTGCCATTTGCTGCCCTTAGACGCCGCATTTCACCTCCTGGTAAGGTGACTACGAGTCCAGCAGAGTCGTACCCTCGGTATTCAAGTCGGCGCAAACCATCAGTCAACTGCTTAGCCAGTGAACCTCCGCCGACTACGCCAATAATGCCACACATAAGGGTGCTCCTGTCTTTTCGGAACATATATCGTCATACGACGATCCAAAGTTCACCTTTTGCTTAGTCGGCCAAAGTGCAAGATCAGAAGTCGAGCCGACCAAAAAAGAGAACTCGGTATAAAGGATAAGCCTAGTTTTACAAATTACCGAAGCGCGTAGTTCGTCGGGGCAATGACCTTAGATTCCCTTCGCCACCAACGCCACAAAGTGCTCGACTATCTCATTTGCAAGAGCATGGTCTTCGGCCTCAACCATGATTCGAACCAGAGGTTCTGTACCGCTTGGTCGAATCAATATCCGCCCCGAGTCGCCGAGGCGCGTCTGGGCCACTTTAATATCATCTGCGAGGGAGGAGACAACCTGAGAAGCCCCACTTTCGACCCGGACATTCTTCAGAATCTGAGGGAAGGGTACGTATTGCCGTGCAACGCCTTTGAAGTATCCTTCCGCTTGAGAAACAAGCGCCGAAGCAAAGATCAAACCAGTCAACATTCCGTCACCAGTCGAGGCTATATCGCGAAGAATAATATGACCACTCTGCTCTCCGCCTAGCACATAGTCGTAGCGCTCCATGGCCTCGAAGACGTTGCGGTCGCCAACTGGAGTCTCAATCGAAGCTATGCCCCGAGCCTTTAAAAACCTTTTCAGCCCTAAGTTGCTCATGACAGTCAAGGCGACTCCACTGTGTCGCAATAGACCTAGATCTTGGAAGAATGTAGCGATGTAACCCATAATGGCGTCACCGTCCAAGATGACTCCGCTACCATCAACAGCAAGTACTCGATCGGCGTCACCATCAAAAGCAAGCCCCAAATCCGCACCTTCGGCAAGAACCGCTTTCGAGAGTTGATCGATGTGAGTCGAGCCACAATTGAGATTGATATTGACACCATTTGGCTGGTCCGAGACGACTACGGTTGTTGCACCATAAGATTCAAAGACGCTACGGGCATAGTACGAAGAAGCGCCATTAGCGCAGTCGAGGACGACTTTGAGTCCACTCAAGTCACCCACTAGCTCAACCGAGCTCAAGTAGTCCACGTAGTCACTGGAAAGGTGCTTTGCATCCGTAATCGTTCCAACAGCTTCACCGACAATGTGATCGGAGTGAAGTCGAGCCTCTATTTCGCGCTCGATAGCCGTATCTAGCTTTGCGCCACCCATTCCAATGATTTTGATGCCGTTATCGAAGAAAGGGTTGTGTGATGCCGATATTACCGCACCACTCAAGCGGAGCTTTGAGGCGAGAAAGGATACCCCGGGAGACGGAATAACACCCAGATCGAGCACCATCGATCCCATAGAGGCAATTCCGGCAGAGAAGGCAGACTGGAGCATCGTTCCCGATATTCTCGTGTCGCGACCGACCAGAAACGTTGATCCTGGCAGGACTGATGCAACTGCCTTACCTAAACGTAAAGCGAACTCAGAAGTGAGTTCTGAGTTCGCTTTACCACGTACACCATCTGTACCAAATTCGAGCATATTAACGCTTCGAGTACTGCGGAGCCTTACGGGCCTTCTTGAGACCGTACTTCTTGGATTCCTTCTCGCGAGCGTCGCGAGTAAGGAGGCCAGCCTTCTTTAGGAGTGGACGCATCTCTGGATCTAATTCAATCAAAGCGCGAGCGATACCAAGGCGAAGCGCTCCGGCTTGTCCCGCTACTCCACCACCATCGAGGGTTGCGTCAATGTCATAGTTCGAAATCACGTTCGCGATGCGAAGTGGCTCCGATGCGTGCTGCCTCAAGCTTGCTGCGCCAAAGTACTCTTCAAAACCACGCTTATTGCAGGTGATCTTTCCCTCGCCAGCGCGAAGTCGTACACGAGCGACTGCGGACTTTCTCCTTCCGGTCGCGTTGGCTAAAACTGCTGCTGCTGCCATCTTCTCTTAACTCCTAACGACTTGCGCGAATTGCGCCATCGATTGCCATAGGCTCAGGCATCTGAGCCACGTGTGGGTGGGTTGGCCCTGCATAGACCTTGAGCTTGGTGAACATCGAAGCACCAAGACGGTTCTTTGGAAGCATACCCTTGATAGCCGTCTCCACCACGAAGACTGGCTTCGTCGCTAGAAGATCGGTGTATCGATCGGTCCTAAGACCGCCGGGATAACCAGAGTGACGGTAGGCAAACTTACGCTCTGCCTTATTCGAAGTAAGGATGACCTTATCAGCATTTACGATAATGACATGGTCGCCGGTATCTAGATGTGGAGCAAAATACGGGTTGTGCTTCCCACGAAGTACACGAGCTACCTCTGTCGCTAATCTACCGAGCACCATACCTTCGGCGTCGACCACGTACCACTTACGTGTAATCTCCGCTGGCTTAGTTGAAAATGTACGCATAATCTCACAAATTTCTTAGTTGAAAGACGTGTTGGGTTGCCAAGCGGCAACAGACACAGACGTACATTATAGCTTGCCCCATAAACTTATCCACCATTAACATCCTTAACACTCCAAAGTAACTCACCTATCGGCGAGTATTTCGTAGAAATGTCACTATACGGCTCAGGGTATCTCACCGCGACTAGCGCCAACGGAGACGGGGGAGCCAAATCCACTCCGTTAGCACGATCAGAGTTAGAGAATAAGTCCGCGAAATCCTCTTCCGCGAATTTACCCAGTCCAATTGCTACAAGGTAGGCGACCAAAGACCTAATCATCTGATGGCAGAAGGCGTTTGCTTCCAATTCAATTGCGAAGCGACTGCCCTCGCGTCGGTACAGTTCGACATCACTCACCCTCCGCCACAGGGAGCCTCCGTTAGGATCCTTTCTACAAAAGGCTGCGAAGTTCTGCTCACCGGCAATGAACATAGACGCTCGGTAGGCGGCGTCGATGTCAAGTGATCGCGGCACCTCCCAAGCTAGATGTCTTTCGTATGGAGCGATCGAACCTTCCGTTGCAAGGATGTACCGATAGCGCCTTGCAACCGCCGAAAATCTTGCGTGAAAGGTCGCATCCACAAAATGCACGGCACGAACCGAGATCGCATCACCACAAAGCCGATCGAGGGAACGCCGTATACGGCCTACATCAAGATCTCGCGTACGGGGATTATCGAAACTCATAAACTGAGAGTCAGCATGAACTCCCCGATCGGTCCTACCGGCTACTACGGTATTGATTTCAATACCGTAAAGAGTACGGAGAGCCTCTTCCATCACACCTTGGACCGTAACTTGATTGCTTTGACGCGCATAGCCAAAGAAGGAAGCTCCGTCGTAAGAAAACTCTACTGCAATTCGTTCAAAGGCCAAAACAATCCCTTAAATGCAAATGGGTGATGCCCAACGAGCACCACCCATCCAAAGCTTAAGCCTTTATACCAATTCAATAACCGCCATAGGTGCATTATCACCTTGGCGAGGACCCTTCTTAAGGATCCGTGTATAACCACCTTGACGGTCGGCGTATCGCTCAGCCAACTCTACCATCAACTTTTGAGCCATATCCTTATCGCGCAGGTACGCAACCAGTTCGCGGTGGTTATGAAGTCCACCGCGCTTTGCCTTCGTAATAAGCTTTTCAGCTACAGGACGCAGGGCTTTCGCCTTAGCCTCAGTTGTAGTAATCGACTCTGCGGCGAACAAAGATGCGGCTAGGTTCGCCAAAATTGCCTTTTGATGCTTGGCATCGCCTCCAAAGCGACGCCCCTGCTTAGGTCTACCCGGCATGTTAATCTCTCTTCCTCAAGGACAGTCCTCGTTCGTGAAGGCGAGAAACGACCTCATCAAGGGACTTTTGTCCAAAGTTTGTAATAGCTAGTAAGTCATCGTTGGTCTTCGAAAGAAGCTCGCCGATAGTATTGACTTGCGCACGCTTGAGGCAGTTACGTGGCCTCTCCGTCAACTCGAGATCTTCAATAGGAAGATCGAGATCTGGTGAACGCGACTCAATTACGGGAGTCTCAGTCAAAGCGAGACCAACTGGTGCATCGCTCATCTCGGCGATAATCGTGGAGAGCGAGCGAAGCGTATCGCCCGCGGAAGCAAGAGCTTCACGGGGGCTTATAGAACCATCGGTCTCGATGTCAAGCACGAGTCTGTCATAATCTCTCGACTGCTCACCTGCCGTTGCTGTAACATCGATTGCTACACGTCGAAGAGGTGAATAAAGAGCGTCCATCGGTATGCGACCAATAACGTTCGCATTTCGGCTGGAATCAGCGCTCTTATAGCCTTTGCCCTTTTCAACGATCGCATCGAACGCCAGGCGGCCCTTATCGGAAAGAGTAGCAATCTGCAGATCCGGATTCACGATCTCAATATCCGCAGTGACCTGGAAGTCACCAGCTCTTACGATACCGGGACCTCGAACATCAAGGCGAATAGTCACTGGATCGTCGATCTCAGACCGAACCACAACATCTTTGAGGTTGAGGATGATCTCGAGCACGTCTTCCTTCACTCCCGAAAGAGTGGCGAACTCATGCAATGCATCGTCGAAGCGAACTTCCACGATAGCCGCTCCCGGAATCGAAGAAAGCAGCACACGACGGAGTGCATTACCGAGTGTGTGTCCAAAACCAGGCTCAAGCGGACCAATCGCGAACTTCTGTCGACTATTGACCTCTTCCGAAGCTTCTTCAACTGTAGGTCTCTGTATAAAGAGCATCTTTTCTCCTATGAGTGCGATTACTTCGAGTAGAGTTCGACGATAAGCTGCTCGCGAACGTCAGTCGTGATCTGCTCTCGCAACGGTGTGTTAGTAATCTCAACCGTACGCTGATCCTCGCCCGCTGTAAGCCAATCTGGAACGCGTATACCGCGATTAATCGACTCTTCTACGACGGCTAGATCCTTAGCATGAGGCGTCAAAGTCACTACATCGCCCTTGCGTAGACGCATCGAAGGTATGTCAGCCTTCCGACCATTTACGGTAACGAAGCCGTGACGAACAAATTGCCGGGACTGGGATCTCGAAACTCCCCAGCCAGCCCGGTAACATACGTTGTCGAGACGCATTTCAAGGAGGCGCAACAGGTTCTCACCCGTAATTCCATCTTGCCTTGAAGCCTCTTCGAACATATTACGGAACTGCTTCTCGAGTACGCCGTAAATACGACGCGCTTTTTGCTTCTCACGGAGCTGAGTCAAATACTCAGAGCCTTGACGGCTCCTATCACGTCCGTGCTCGCCGGGAGGATAGTTTCTCTTCTCCAATGGGCAATGCGTCTCGCACTTAGACCCCTTGAGGAACAACTTCTCGCGCTCACGGCGACATAATCTACATACAGGGCCGGTGTAACGTGCCACTTTTCATCTTCTCCTTGAATTACCTATACCCTGCGACGCTTCTTAGGCCGGCAACCGTTGTGAGGCGTCGGTGTAACGTCACGAACTGAAACTATTTCAATTCCAGCGTTTGCTATGGCGCGGTGCGCGGTATCGCGACCTGAACCCGGACCTTTTAGAAGTACGTCTACACGACGAACTCCATGCTCGACGGCTCTCTTAGCGGCGGCCTCAGCGGCAAGCTGAGCGGCAAAGGGAGTGGATTTACGTGAACCTTTAAAACCGACGTTACCGGCGGATCCCCAAGAAATAACGTTTCCTTCAGGGTCGGTTATTGATACGATTGTGTTGTTGAAGGACGAGTGAATATGGGCAACCCCATGAGCGATATTCTTCCGCTCTTTTTTCTTAATCCTTCGACCAGCTGGCTTAGGCTTAGCCATTGATGCTCCTTAATTACAAACGAAAGTAAGCGACTTAGCGCTTTACCTTCTTCTTTCCTGCGACTGTCTTCTTCGGTCCCTTACGAGTTCGAGCATTAGTGTGAGTTCTTTGACCTCGAACAGGAAGACCCTTGCGGTGACGGAGGCCTTGATAGCACCCGATCTCTTGCTTCCGCTTGATATCCTGAGACACCTCTCGACGAAGGTCGCCCTCTACCTTGTAATTTCCATCAATGTAAGCACGCAGCTGCGTAACTTCTTCATCCGTCAAATTACGGACTCTAGTATTCGGGTCTATGCCCGTAGCAGAAAGAATCTTCTGCGAGGTGGTCAGTCCAATTCCAAAAATATAGGTGAGAGAAATCTCCACACGCTTTTCTCTTGGAATGTCTACTCCGGCTATTCGTGCCATTATTACTTTATCCCTGTCGTTGCTTGTGTCTTGGGTTTTCGCAAATCACCAGCACGACTCCGTGCCGACGAATTACCTTACACTTTTCACAGATAGTTTTGACGCTAGGTCTAACCTTCATAACATTCTCTTTCGATCTTGAAAGATTCAATGATCCCTAGTCTTCAATCAGAAGATTAACGATACCTATAAGTAATTCGACCTCTATTGAGGTCGTAGGGCGTCAATTCAATTTGAACTCGATCCCCTGGCAAAATACGAATTCGGTGCATTCGCATCTTTCCCGAACTATGGGCAAGAACCTTATGTCCATTATCAAGTTCAACTCGAAACATTGCATTTGGAAGGGGCTCTACGACCGTCCCTTCGAGTAGGATTGCATCCTCTTTCGGCTTTGACAGATGAATCTCCTTATATCTTTGACAACCTTTTGCGTGCAAACACACGCCTGTGCAACGATATAAAATATTCATACGCTACACAGAGTTTCAAGTTTATATTGCTCACCCGCAAATCATGCAGATTCCTAATACTCGGATGTAAGAACTTCCGGACCGTCGTCCGTGACAACGATAGTATCCTCGAAGTGTGCCGACAACGAGCCATCGGCCGTAATCACCGACCATCCATCGTCGAGCACCCGAGTGTCGGCTTTACCAACGTTAACCATAGGTTCAACTGCGAAGACATTACCCGGACGTAACTTCGGTCCAGGATTACCAGGCCAGTAATTAGGAACGTTCGGAGATTCGTGCATAGCAGTTCCAATTCCATGACCGACGTATTCGCGGACCACAGAGAAGCCCGCTGATTCAGCGACCTTTTGCACTTCCCGTCCAATATCGTGAAGATGGTTACCGGGGATCATGACGGATATACCCGCAAGTAACGAATTTTGAGTGACTTCGAGCAATTTTTCTGCCTGCCGCGAAATCTTTCCCACACCTATGGTGTAGGCGGAATCCCCGTGGTAGCCCTGCCATATTGCTCCGCAGTCGATGGAGATGATGTCGCCTTCCCTCAGGCGATAATCTCCGGGGATACCATGGACAATCATGCTATTTGGGGAGGTGCAGATGGTTGCTGGAAAACCGTGGTAGTTAAGAAAGTTGCTCGTCGCACCCCTTCGATCGATCACTTCTCGTGCAACTTGATCAAGTTCGGCAGTGGTTACGCCATCCTTCACGAATTCCCTTATTCGATCTTTGATCTCTCGGACGATTTCGCCGGCTTTGCGCATCTTATCAATCTCGACGTTGGAGCGCCTAATTGTAGATTCCCACCTCAATGCAGTACCTTTCCAACTAAGAGATCTATGAGACTACTGATTGAATCGACTGAACGATATTGGAAGTAACGATATCGAGATCGCCGCTACCTTCGATGGTGACTAAGATTCCCTTTTCATCGTACCAGCCGATCAACGGGGCAGTTAGTTCATCGTAAAGTGCCAATCTTCTAGAAATAGCCTCGGGCTTATCGTCAGCCCGTTGTACGACTTCACCTCCGCATGAGTCACACGTCCAACCGTGGGTTGGGGGATTTGAAGTGGAGTAAGTTCTCCCGCAACCCTCACAGACCCGCCGTGAAGAAAGTCGCTCTAAAACAATTTCTGTAGCCACATCAAGATTTACCACAAGCTTGAGTGCGCCATCAATGGCAGTGTCGAGCGCCTTAGCCTGAGCTAGAGTCCGCGGAAATCCATCCAATAGATACCCGCGATCTAGGGCGTCACTCTCGCTCAATCGTTCAACTACTGTACCAATAATCACTTCATCTGGGACAAGGTCTCCCCGTTCCATGTACTCAGCAGCCTTCAACCCAAACTCCGTACCAGCCTTTACAGCCTGACGCAGCATGTCGCCCGTAGAGATATGAGGAATCGAGAACTTCTCTGAGATGCGAGCACATTGAGTACCCTTCCCTGCTCCCTGCTTCCCTAACATTGCGATACGAAATGGCTTGTTCAACTCTACTCCCTGCCAGCTAATTCTTACTTAAGGAAACCCTCGTAATTACGCATCGACAACTGCGAATCGATCTGCTTCATCGTTTCGAGAGCAACGCCAACTGCAATCAAGAGGGTCGTACCGGCAAATGGATAACCTGTAACATTCCAAATCGCCAACAAAATCGCAGGAATCAAAGCAACACCCGCCAAAAAAAGTGCGCCCGGAAGAGTTATACGATTCAAGATCTTCGCGAAGTAACGCTCAGTGGGTGCGCCCGGACGGATACCAGGAACAAAACCACTCTGCTTACGAATTATGTCCGCTTGCTGGTAAGGGTCGAAGACGATCTGAACATAGAAGAAGGTGAACATTACGATCAAAACGCCATAAATGCCAATGTAGACGAAACTTGTGGGCGAGACGAGATTGTTGTTTACGAAGTTCCGATATCCAGTCCAAGGAATAATGTTCGTGAGCAGAACTGGGAAGTACAAAATCGACGACGCAAAGATGATTGGGACGACTCCCGATTGATTGACCTTAAGTGGAATATGAGTATTGGACCCCTCATACATCTTTTGGCCAACTACGCGCTTCGAAAAGACAACTGGAATCCTTCGCTGCCCTTGCTCGACGAAGACGATAGCTACCAATATCGCGATGGCTAGCAAAACGATAACCGCAAACTTGAACCCACCAGCTTGCTGAAGAATGGCGTGCCCACCAGTTGGAATACCAGCCACGACATTCGCAAAGATGAGGATCGACATCCCTTGACCGATACCCCTTTGAGTAATCAGCTCACCAAGCCACATTACAAGTGCGGTACCTGCGGCAAAAGTAAGGACGATGAACAGAACCCTCGGGACTGTAAAATTCGGAATGAGGTCGATAGCCTTGCCATTTGGGAGGAACCCCGCACCACCATTATGGAATACGAAAGTCAAACCAGTTCCTTGTAGAAGCGCCAAGACTACAGTAAGGTAGCGGGTTGTTTGTGTGATACGCTTCTCGCCAACAGCTCCTTGATCTCGCCACTCTTCAAACTTAGGAATTACAGTCGTCAAAAGTTGAATGATGATAGACGACGTAATGTAGGGCATGATACCCAATCCGAAGATTGCAAACCTCGTGAGCGCTCCACCCGAGAACAGATTGAGAAATCCCAACACGCCCGAGCCTCCAGATGTCGACTCCAGCTGCTTCAAGGCGTTGAAATCAATACCCGGAACTGGAAGATTTGCTCCCAACTGATAGACGACAATTATAAAGAGCGTGAAGAGGATCTTTTTCCTCAAGTCCGCGACAAGAAATACGTTTCTTAGACTTCCCAGCATCCATCAACCCTAAAAACTTTAAGTTGACCTCCAGAGGTCAACGTCAATGATAAATCTTAGTCAGCTATTTACCTTGCTACCAAGTCGTATTGGCACAAACAAATAGAGGAGCCTCACCGCGAAAACGCTCATGGGCTCCTCTCAAAGTTAGCATGCCAATTCGATTAGCGATTGGCGTGTTGGTTACCCTTTACCGGAGGTCTACCACCGGCAAACGGAAGATCCAAAACCACCGTCGAACCACCGGCTGCGCGAATAGCGAATTCGGCAGCACGGGAGAACTTATGAGCGGTAATTGTTACGCCAATACGAATCTCGCCGTCACCTAAAACTTTGACGAGCGAATTCTTCTTGACGATCCCATAATTAGCCAGGGTAGCGGGATCTATAACCACGACACCCTGAGCAGCTAGCTCAGCGATCTTATCGAGGTTTACGATCTCGTAGACAACCTTGAATGGGTTAGTGAAACCCTTAGCCTTTGGCGAACGTTGAACTAGCGGAAGCTGTCCACCTTCGAAGCCCATAGGAATGGTATCACGAGCGCCCTGACCCTTGGTACCGCGACCTGCAGTCTTTCCGCCCTTACCGCCGATACCACGGCCGACGCGCTTCTTAGTCTTCTTGGCTCCATCAGCTGGGGCCAAATCATGCAACTTCAACATCGAATCAAACCTCTTCCTGAACTTCTACCAGGTGAACAACGCGGGCAATCATTCCGCGGATCTCTGGACGATCGGGAAGGGCGTTGCTCTTGCCGATTCTTCCAAGTCCGAGAGCCTTTAGAGTCCCTCGGTGCTTAGGCTTTGTTCCAATCCCAGAACGGATCTGGGTCACTATGATCTTTGCCTCTTCAGCCATTATGCGTCACCTCTGCTGCCAGCGATCTCGGCCTTCTTGCGGTTGTATGCGTCATTGATTGCCTTGGGAACGATCTCATCGGCATAACGACCACGTAGAGCCGCAACTTCATCGGGCCGCTTGATCGACTTCAGACCATCAATCGTGGCGTGAGCCACGTTGATCGCATTCGACGAACCAAGAGACTTGGCAACCACATCATGGATGCCTGCCATCTCGAGGATTGACCGAGCTGCACCACCCGCGATCACACCAGTACCTGGAGCCGCTGGCTTAAGGAGTACGCGCCCAGCACCGGCTTCACCAAGAACTGGGTGCACTATTGTGTCCCCAGCCAAGGCGACATCAAACAGGTTCTTGCGAGCCTCTTCGATACCCTTCTGCACTGCAACGCCAGCTTCTTTTGCCTTACCGTAACCGAGACCAACACGACCATTCTTGTCACCGATGACCATGAGTGCAGTGAAGGAGAAGCGACGGCCACCCTTTACCACCTTGGCAACGCGGTTGACTTTAATGGTTCTCTCTTCGTAGGTTTCATCAGCCATTGCTAGAACTCCAATCCCTTTTCGCGAGCGCCATCGGCCACTGCTGCAACTCTGCCATGATATTGAAAGCCGCCACGGTCGAATACAACAGCCTTGACACCCTTTTCAACGGCGCGCTCGGCAATCATCTCGCCAACTTTGCGGGCCGCATCGATGTTGCCAGTAACGCCACTTCGAAGCGAAGCCTCATATGTGGAGGCCGCTACGAGAGTCGTTCCCGAGCTATCGTCGACAATTTGAGCCATAACATGCTTGTTAGACCGGAAGACTGCAAGGCGCGGGCGTTCCGTAGTACCAATAACTGTTCTACGAACTCGCTTGTGCCTCTTTTGACGCAACTCTTGGCTATTTAATTTGTTCTTGGACATAACTACTTCAGCCCCTACTTACCTGTCTTGCCAGCTTTACGGAGAATCTTCTCTCCGGAATAGCGGACACCCTTACCCTTGTAAGGTTCAGGCTTCCTAATCTTGCGAATATTTGCGGCTACCTGTCCCACGAGTTCCTTATCAATACCTCTAACGATGATTCGCGTAGGTATCGGCACCTCAAAAGCGATGCCCTCGGGGGCGACAACTTTTACAGGATGCGAGAAGCCCAGGGCCATCTCGATCTCGGTTGGACTCTTGAGGATTGCGCGATAGCCAACCCCAACAATCTCGAGCTCCTTGGAAAAGCCACTCGCAACACCGTTTACCATGTTGGAAACAAGGGTACGCGACAAACCATGGAGAGCCTTTGACAAACGTTCGTCATTGGGCCTCTCTACAACCAAAACACTTGCATCTTGTCTAATGCTAATCTCACCAGGCAACGTTCTCTCGAGCGAACCCTTAGGACCTGACACCTTTAAAAAATTTCCATTATCGATCTGGACGCTTACGCCACCAGGTATCTCGACTGGAACCTTTCCGATACGTGACATTTGAAATCAAACTCCTTACCGGAGTCGCCGGCTACCAAACGTAGCAGACGACCTCTCCACCAATCTTTTGCCTACGTGCTTCGCGATCGGTCATAAGACCTTTAGAGGTGGAAACCACTGCAATCCCGAGACCGCCTAGGACTCGAGGAATAGCCTCCGCCCTTGAGTAGACGCGTAGACCTGGCTTCGAGATTCTCTGAATACCCGAAATAACGCGCTTTCTCTCCGAAGAGTACTTGAGGGTAATCTCAAGAACCTGACCGGCCTTGCCCTCAACCTCCTTGACATCGAAACCCTCGATATAACCCTCGCGCTGCAACACGGCAGCCAACGAGCTCTTGAGCTTCGAAGCCGGCATAGAAACTGAATCGTGCATTGCTGTATTCGCATTTCGAATGCGAGTCAACATATCTGCTATTGGATCCGTCATCATAATATTGTCAACCCCCTACCAGCTGGCCTTGGTAACACCTGGAACTTCACCAGCGTGAACCATAACTCGGAGGCAAATTCTGCAGAGGCCGAATTTACGATATACAGAATGAGGACGACCACAACGACCACATCTGGTGTAAGCGCGAGTCTTGAACTTAGCAACGCGCCTTTGCTTCTCTATCAAAGCCTTTTTAGCCATTTATTGACCCTCTCTCTTGAAAGGAAAACCGAACGCACTCAAAAGCGCACGACCGTGGTCATCAGTATTAGCAGTCGTGACGATGGTAATATCCATACCTCTCGTTACATCAACCCTGTCATATTCAATTTCAGGGAAGATCAACTGCTCGGTAACTCCGAAGGTGTAGTTTCCCCTGCCATCGAATGACTTAGGGTTCAAACCACGAAAGTCACGAATACGGGGAATCGAAAGCGAGACGAGACGGTCGAAGAACTCCCACATCTTGTCGCCTCGAAGGGTAACCTTCACACCAATGGCATTACCTTGACGCAACTTAAACCCAGCGACTGACTTACGGGCGCGGGTAATAACGGCCTTCTGACCGGTGATGACCTCAAGCTCCCTAACAGCACCTTCAAGAAGCGACGCCTGCTGCGTAGCGCGACCAACACCCATGTTGATCACAATCTTCTCCATCTTGGGAACTTCCATGATGTTTCCAAGACCAAGGGAGTCCTTCAATTGAACCCGTAGAACCTCGTTGTATTTCGCCTTCAAACGGGGCATCTCAGTAGTAGTTGTCATAGTTCACCACCGCATCGCTTGCAGACACGGACCTTCTTGCCGTCATCTTTGATAAGTGCTCCAACACGCACAGGACCACATTTAGGACAAACTATTTGGACACTAGCCGCAAAAATAGGCATGTCCTTCTCGATAATCGAACCTTGCTCGGTCGTCGATGTCGGCTTTTGGTGCTTCTTAGCGACATTTACTCTTTCGACGACGATCTTGTCCTTTTTCGGGATGGTACGGATAACGGAACCTTCACGTCCCTTATCCTTACCTGCCATCACACGCACCGTATCGCCCTTGCGAATCTTCATCTAGAGCACCTCCGGTGCTAAGGAAATAATCTTCATGAACTTCTTATCGCGCAGTTCACGGCCGACTGGGCCGAAGATACGCGTACCTCGTGGTTGCATGGCATCGTTGATGATAACTGCTGCATTCTCATCGAAACGGATATAGCTACCGTCTGGACGACGCTTCTCCTTCTTAGTACGCACCACTACACACTTGACGACATCGCCACGTTTCACGTTTGCGCCAGGAATAGCGTCCTTCACCGTTGCAACAAAGATATCTCCGATGCTCGCATATCGTCTACGCGAACCTCCCAGAACTTTGATAACGAGAACTTCCTTAGCTCCCGAGTTGTCAGCAACCCGTAATCTCGTCTCTTGCTGTATCATCGAGCACGCTCCACAATCTCCACTACACGCCAACGCTTGAGCTTGGAGAGGGGACGGGTCTCTTCAACCTTTACGGTGTCCCCAACCTTCGCCTCAAACTTTGAATCGTGGGCATAAAGCTTCTTAGTCCGTTGCACTGTCTTCCGATAACGGGGGTGACGTACACGCTCTATGACGGCCACAACAACTGTGTCTGTCATAGCGTCGGAGATTACTATCCCCTCACGAACCTTCTGTCCATTCTTTCTTGCTTCAACTTCTTCACTCATGGCTACTTACCTTCCGCCTCTCGCCCTCGCTGATTCAAAAGCGTGTTGATGCGAGCGACCTCACGCTTCAGCAATCCAACCCTCGCCGTATTGGCGACGGAAGATGTAGCCAAATCAAAGCGCAAATTAAAGAGCTCTTTGGTATCTTGGTCGAGACGTTCACGCAACTCGACATCGTCTAGTTCTCTTAGTTCAGATGCTTTAGACACGACTAAACCTCATTCTCATGGGAAAACGAATCGCGAACCACAAACCTGGCCTTGAATGGAAGCTTTTGAATCGCCCTCTCCAAAGCACCGCGGGCCAATTCCTCGCTTACGCCGTTCAACTCAAACAAAATACGACCTGGCTTCACCACCGCAACCCAAAATTCTGGGTTACCCTTACCCGAACCCATTCTCGTCTCGGCAGGCTTCTGGGTCACCGGCTTATCTGGAAAAACTCGAATCCAAACCTTTCCACCACGACGTATGTGACGGGTCATCGCGATACGAGCTGACTCGATCTGACGGGCTGTAAGCCAGCCGGACTCAAGAGCCTGAATACCGAATTCCCCGAAGTTCAATTCGGTGCCGCCCTTTGCCAAACCTTCTCGACGGCCTCGCTGTACCTTACGGTGCTTTACCCTACGTGGCATCAACATGACTAATCAGTCTCCCGCTTGAAGTGGGCCGCTTCGTGCGACTCCGGACGTACTTTTCTCTCTAGATCCTCGCTACGATCTAGCAACTTCTCAAGCTGATCTTCCGACCCACCGGTGCTACGACGCTCGCTGTTGCGACGTCCTCCACCAGCAGAGACACGCTTTGGCTTTGCGGCTGGCTCGACGACTGGGGTCTCCTGAGCGCTAGGTACTCGGTAGGGTACGATATCGCCCTTGTAGATCCATACCTTCACACCAATGCGACCGAAGGTCGTACGAGCTTCACGAAAACCGTAGTCAATATCGGCACGAAGGGTATGTAGAGGAACACGTCCCTCTCGATATGACTCCTTTCGAGCCATTTCGGCTCCACCAAGACGACCGGAGCACTGAATCTTGACACCCTGCCCACCGGAACGCTCGACGAGTTGCATCGATCGCTTCATCGCTCGCCTGAACGAGACTCGGCGTGCTAGCTGATCAGCGATGTTCTGAGCTACTAAAGCCGCATCCAACTCTGGCTGGGCAATCTCCTTGACGTTTAGCTGAACCTTCTCGTCACCGATCAACGCACCAAGCTCGTGGCGAATCTTCTCTATGTTCTTACCCTGATGTCCAACGATAGGACCAACCTTGGACGAAAAGATATCGACTCGAATGTCACCGCGCTTGCGCTCGATCTCTACGCGAGAAAGCTGTAGAGTCTCAAGCCTCTTCGTCAAGAAGTTACGAATTTGCCAATCCTGAAGGACGGTCTCTTTGTAATTCTTATCCTCGAACCAAGTCGACTTCCACTTAGTAGTAACGCCAAGTCGAAAGCCGTAAGGATTTACCTTCTGCCCCATTACTTGCTCTCACCTTCTACTTCGGCGCTATCTACTACTTCAGCCTCACTAGAGGTCTCAGTTGCATCCGCCTCAACAACACTCTCTGCCGCAACAGTTTCGACCGCAACGTTGGTCTCAACGACTTCGGTCACAGCCACGTCTTCAATCTCGAGAAGCTCATCTTCAGAGGCCTCAACTTGACTCTCCTCGATCTGATCCTTGCTCGGACTCGAAGCACGAACTCTGGCAGAACGCCTAGCTTGACGCTTCGCTTCATCGTTATTGCGCTTGCGAATTACATCGGCGATCTTACGATCGTCCATGCGATCTACGATGATCGTGATGTGGCTAGTCCTTTTGAGGATCTGAGCCGCACGACCACGAGCTCTTGCACTGAAGCGCTTCATCGTTACACCCTCGTCGGCATAACAAGCGGCAACATACAACTCATCACCAGGAATACCGTTGTTATGTTCTGCATTGGCTACTGCTGAAGCGAGAAGCTTCAGAACCGCTTTCGCGGCTCCACGATCGGTATAAACCAGAATGTCGCGGGCCGAGATAATATCTTTTCCGCGGATAAGGTCGAGAACTTCCCGCACCTTCGAGGCTGACATACGATAGCCACGAAGTACAGCGCGGACGCCTGAATTAGTAGCAGTTGTCATCTTCTCTTACCTGCCCTCTCCTGACCGGCGTGGTATTTGAACGTCCTGGTAGGACTGAACTCGCCCAGCTTATGACCGACCATCGACTCTGTTACATAGACCGGGATGTGCTTGCGACCATCGTGAACGGCGATCGTGTGGCCGATCATATCAGGGATGATCGTCGACCTTCTCGACCAAGTCTTAATGACCTTCTTCTCGCCCTTTGCATTTTGATCGTCTACCTTCTTCAGAAGGTGCGAGTCAACGAAGGGGCCCTTCTTGAGGCTACGTGCCATGTTACGTTAACCTTCCTAGCGCCTTGCACCGCGACCGCGGCGACGTCTAATAATCATTGCGTCACTAGCCTTACGACGTGAACGCGTTCTTCCTTCTGGCTTACCCCATGGTGATACAGGATGCCGTCCACCGGAGGTCTTTCCTTCTCCACCACCGAGTGGGTGGTCGACTGGGTTCATAGCGACACCACGTGTTTGAGGACGAACGCCCTTCCAACGATTTCGACCAGCTTTACCGATCGAAATAAGCTCGTGCTCGGCGTTGCCAACCTCACCGACCGTTGCGCGGCAATCAATAGGAACTCTGCGCATTTCGGTGGATGGGAGACGCAGCGTAGCGTAATCGCCTTCCTTCGCCACGAGCTGGATCGAAAGACCAGCACTGCGTGCAAGCTTTCCACCCTGTCCCGGCTTCAATTCGACGTTGTGAACAACCGTACCAACGGGGATGTTACGCAAAGGTAGTGCATTCCCGACGCGGATGTCGGCCGCTGGACCTGACTCCACCAATTCGCCAACCTTGAGGCGATTAGGAGCCAAAATATAGGCCTTCTCACCATCGAGATAGTGAAGCAGTGCGATACGGGCGTTGCGGTTTGGATCGTATTCGATCGCCGCTACCTTGGCTGGGACTCCATCCTTGCGACGCTTGAAGTCAATCAAACGATACTGCTGCTTGTGACCGCCACCCTTATGTCGCGAAGTCTTACGTCCGTGAACGTTGCGTCCTCCGGTGCCACTCTTCGAAGCGAGGAGCGACTTCTCAGGACGAACTTTAGTTATCTCAGAAAAGTCAGAGCTCGTTTGGAATCTACGACCAGGGCTCGTTGGCTTTCTTTTTCGTATTGCCATCTTAAAAAACCTCTATCTCTGGTAGATGTCGATCTGACCCTCTTTGAGGGTAACCATCGCTCTTTTCGTAGTGGACATTTGCGAGTAAAGACCGGTACGCGGATTGCGACGACGCTTTCCCTTACGGTTAGTCGTGTTTACCTTGGCAACTTTGACGGAGAAGATCTCCTCAACTGCTTTACCGATCTCAACCTTATTGGCTCTACGATCGACGATAAAGGTATACACGTTGCTCTCAGAAAGGCCGAATGCCTTCTCCGAAATCACCGGCTTGATGATGATTGAATATGCGCTCGCCATGATTACTTAGCTTCCTCTTCTTCAACGTCGTCACCATCGTCGTCACCTTCGTCATCACCGAGAAGCGTTGACTTGTCAAAGACCACGACATCGGACCATAAAACGTCATACGGATTCAACTCAGCCTCATCAATCAAACGCACCAAAGGCAGATTGGAAAAGGTTCTAACCAAGTTGTACTCATATGGATCGACTACGAGAAGAATCTTCTTACCAGCAAGGCCCGCATTGGCTAAGAAGGAGAGGCCGATTTTGGTCTTTGGCTCCTCATAGTTGAACGAATCAACTACCACAATCGCATTCGCAGAAGCCCTATCGGAGAGGGAGTGGTAGAGAGCAGCTCGCTTCATTTTCTTAGGAGTTCGCTGGGTGTAGAGCCTTGGCTTTGGACCAAGAGCTACGCCGCCGCCAGCCCAGTGGGGCGCACGGGTTGAACCCTGACGGGCACGGCCTGTTCCCTTTTGACGGAAAGGCTTACGTCCACCACCACGAACTTCAGAACGTGTCTTGGTGGATTGAGTGCCTCTTCGAGCAGCAGCCAACTGTGCGACGACTACTTGGTGTATGAGAGGAATGTTTGGCGTGTAACCGAAGATGGCTGGATTCAGCTCTACGTCACCGATCTTATTTCCCTCTTGGTCTACCAGCGGAGCTGCATAGGAGTTAAGGACAACTTCATGAGTAACATTTGACATAACTATCTCCCGCCCTTAACGGCGTCACGTACGACTACAGAGGAGCCTTTAGCTCCGGGAATCGCGCCCTTGATGAGCAAGATTCCTCGTTCGGTGTCAGCCTTGACTACTTTGAGGTTTTGTGTCGTCACCTTGTCGCTACCGTATTGACCAGCCATGCGCGTACCCTTGAAGACACGAGCAGGAGTGGAACAGGCGCCAATAGAACCAGGCGCTCTGTGCTTTTTATGGTTACCGTGCGAGGCCTTCTGACCCTTGAAATTGTGACGCTTCATTCCTCCGGAGAATCCGTGACCCTTAGACGTACCTGTTACGTCAACGAAGTCACCACTCTGCCAGATTTCTACGCCAAATTCGCTACCAGCTGAATATCCAGAGACATCGTCGAGACGAAACTCTAAAACCTCCACACCCGGCTCTACGCCGGCCTTGTGGAAGACGCCCGCTTCGGGACGATTTACTTTGCGGGCATCTTTGGTACCGTAAGTAACCATAAGTGCCGAATAACCGTCAGTGGAGGGTTGCTTAACCCTCATGACCCTCATTGGGTCAACCTTGACGACAGTTACCGGTATTACACGGTTTTGGTCATCCCAAACCTGCGTCATACCCAGCTTCTTGCCTATCAGAGCCTTGGTTGCCATTTCCTGAGCTTTCCTTGTTTATCTAAATCCGGAATTCCGGTTATTGATGACCTAACTTGCAAACAAAAACTCCGCCTATCGGCGGAGCTCTGCCATCTGTTTGCCAGGCGGTTCCTTTCGGCCTACCCAGACGTCAAAGCCATCAAATCTATTTGGCATTATCTGCCACTAATACCCTTATAGGGACTGGACCTTAATTTCGATGTCGACACCTGCAGGAACATCTAGTCTCTGCAAAGAATCAACAGTCTTTGGGGTATGCTCCACAATGTCAAGAAGCCTCTTGTGCACTCTCATCTCAAAGTGCTCGCGAGAGTCCTTATGCTTATGTGGAGATCTAATCACTGTATACCGCGAGGTTTCGGTAGGCAGCGGGACAGGTCCCTTGACCTTTGCATCGGTACGCAAAACCGTATCAACAATCTTACGAGTCGAGGCGTCAAGAATCGCTGCATCATACGCCTTCAAGCGAATACGAATCCTCTGCTTCGAGTTATCTGCCATCAGAAATCCTTACAAAAATTTAACAAAACGCTCTAACAGCATAATGCCTAAAACAAAATGGTCGGCACCCAATTAAGGATGCCGACCACGTACCTTGAAATCGAGAATTACTCGAGACTACTTAATGATCTTGGTTACAGCGCCTGCGCCGACGGTTCGTCCACCCTCGCGGATAGCGAAACGAAGACCCTCATCCATAGCGATTGGCTTCTGAAGCTCAACCGTAATGGTGATGTTGTCACCAGGAACAACCATTTCCTTGCCCTCTGGGAGAGTAATGGTTCCGGTTACGTCAGTTGTACGGAAGTAGAACTGTGGTCGGTAGTTGTTGAAGAATGGCTTATGACGGCCTCCCTCATCCTTGGTTAGAACATAAATGTTCGCCTCGAAGGACGCGTGAGGTGTAATGGAACCTGGCTTGCAGAGAACCTGACCACGCTCAACGTCGTTCTTCTTGGTACCACGTAGAAGGACTCCTACGTTGTCACCGGCACGACCCTCGTCGAGAAGCTTATTGAACATTTCAACACCGGTGCAAACAGTCTTTTGAGTATCCCGCAATCCTACGATCTCAACTTCATCGGAGATGTGTACAACACCGCGCTCAACCTTACCAGTAACAACTGTACCGCGGCCTTGGATGGTGAATACGTCTTCGATTGGCATGAGGAACGGACGATCTATGGCACGCTCTGGCTCAGGAATGTATGAGTCAACTTGTGCCATTAACTCAACGATACGATCCTGCCACTCTGCATCTCCTTCGAGAGCCTTGAGGGCCGAGACACGAACGACAGGAGTGTCGTCGCCTGGAAAATCGTATTCATTGAGCAGCTCACGAACTTCCAACTCAACCAAGTCGAGAAGCTCTTCATCGTCGACCATGTCGGACTTGTTAAGAGCTACAACGATGTATGGCACACCTACCTGACGAGCGAGCAAAACGTGCTCGCGAGTCTGTGGCATGGGACCGTCAGCGGCGGAAACAACCAAGATTGCTCCGTCAACCTGAGCGGCACCGGTGATCATGTTCTTGATATAGTCAGCGTGCCCTGGCATGTCAACGTGCGCGTAGTGACGATTCTCCGTCTCGTATTCTACGTGCGCGATCGAAATCGTTATACCACGAGCTCTTTCTTCTGGTGCCTTATCGATCTGATCGAATGGTGTGAACTTTACGCCAGGGTTGCGATCTGCCAATGTCTTAGTGATCGCAGCTGTGAGTGTTGTCTTACCATGGTCAATGTGGCCCATGGTACCAATATTCACGTGTGGCTTGAGGCGCTCAAATTTTTGCTTTGCCATCTCTCCAACTTGCTCCGTTTATCTTTCAGCGACGAGTGGTCGACGCCGACT
>JAKAZZ010000022.1 GCA_021826315.1 Actinomycetes bacterium | reverse complement strand
CTGAAACTACTTTGAGCCTACCTGCTGGGAAGTCTCCTCAAAACCCCCAGCTAGACTTGAGGTAATAGCAAAAGTGCAGGTGAAAGCCCGCACTTTTGCTTTTTAACGTTCTAAAAAATGAGTAATTGTTCGGGAACTTCTTCAACCTGAACTCGTTTTTTACCTTGGAAGTGCATAGTTCGCGACCATTCAATATCCGTAACAGCCAACGCTCGAACATCCCCATCATCAGGAATTACTATTTCAATCTTCTTATATAGTGTTGCAAGGTATCCGGAATTCGGTAGGTATCTCGCATATACACTGAGCTGAACCATATCGAAACCGATGTGCTTCAGGTACTCCCTATACTTCGAGGCATCTCGCCTCTCAACTGAGGTCAAGGTTGGGAGATCAAACATAACTAAAACCCACATTGGATCACGCTTCTTCATATTCACCGCCAAAAATCGGAACTGATAAGAACTTTTCCTTTCCTTCTACATAGTTTGCAAATCTTTGCGAAAATCTCGAAATTTCGCTTGAAAGCGTAAAGTCCGAGCGCAAAACCGGCATATCCAAAACCGCGGCAAGAGCCTTCTTGGCATCTCTATCGAGTTCACCGCCTCCAATAGACCGGGCCACCAGATCAACCGCTGGTCTAAATGGCTCAATAAGATCATCGGCTAACGCGAAGGTATTACTTCGATTCGAATGCCAAATTCCTAGCGAAGGCCAAAGGCCTGCCTCTAGAACGGCACGTAGGACACGTCCTCTCAATATTGAATATCCGTAGTTCAAATGAGTATTGAAGGAAAGCGTTCCGCCGGCCACCCGACGAAACGATCGATCGTCAAAAAACCGACGCCAGTAGTATTTCGCAGCTTGCCCTTCAATATTTGCTGGGTCCCCCGACCTTACGCCATCAGCAAGTTCAACTAAGAACTTATGACCATCAATGTCTCCAGCTACTTTCAAGTTATTTGCTTGTCCTTTAACCTTGGCTTTTACTATTCTCATCCACGCATTCTTTTGTCTTGGGATTTCAAGGTTCGCCTGGGCAATATGACGTGCTGCGACACGAGTATTCTCAGACCAAGGAATAGTCGAAGATATCGGAACATTTGCCCAATTGCAGTGGAGCAAAACAATGTCGAAAGCAGCTGCTCGATCGAAGACCGACGAATGGATCAAGTTCTTCGTACCAAAAAGAATTGCAACAATATCCGCGAGTGCTGCACTTTTAGTTCCAGCGTTCAGATGACCCTTCGATGCAAATATCTCACCTTCGTACTCAGTAAGGTCGATTATTCGCCATGGGGCGCTCACCCTAGTACTTCCAGCGCTTTCTTATACGGGCTCCAAGATCTCGGCATATGGTCGCCATTCCATCGAGGTTGACCTAACGTTGTTCTGCGGATGACTGTAAGTTTTGGCGAACTAAAAACTACTCCCACAGCTGGCAGCCAACCAGGTCGGTCAACCATGGCCCGACTTTCCGAAGAGAAACCTTCGTCGAAACCTTCTTTGGCCAGGTACAGTGGTCGGAGGCGAAGCCTAGAAGTGCTAGGAATCCCGTCCAACGACCATCGCCGCTCCGGAAACTCCGCTAAAAATGTGCGAATGACACCGCTACCCGGCACATCAGACGGGTCACCGAAGTCGAACTCGTCACCCACCGTGAGCCAACCAATTTGGATTGCGTTCATCGTCTCAAGGGCATTAATTGCTCCTGGATCAGCCAAGCGATAAGACTCCGACCAGATAGGTATAGGCGCCGTTAAAACGTCAACGTCATCCGTAAGCCCTATCTTTGCCATTTCACCTGCAAATACTCGAAGAATTCCAAATTTGATTGAACCTTTTTTATCTTTCCACGCATAGACCCGCGCATGATGAAACGAGCCGAGCTTGACGCAGCCATTTGCAACTTTGAGGCCACCCTCATTGAATGGGAAAACATCAATCAAATCTTCGGAATGGAGTACTTTCCGGTTCGGAAGCACAACATCGCGTCCCGCATCGAATTCGATCCCTCCTCCCTTCAATCCCGCTATTACCTCAAGTTCCCTTAATGTGAGATAGATATTTGGATCGACAACTCTCCTTATTGTTGATGAATCAAACGAAGACCCAAGCTCAATTTTCAACAATGGATCTATTGATTCTTGATGCAGGCTTCCGAACCTAACAGTGAGACGATGAGGATTTATCACGGGCACTTTATCGTTATCAAGGTGCGCACCGAGAAGTCCAGCCAAACCTGTTGCCTGTCGCAACCAACGAAAGTAGACGCTTGCGAGTTCAGAAGTTAGGAATGATGCAATATCTTCACTCTGCCACCCTGGTAGACCTTCAGACTTGAGGCCCTGTCGCTTTTCGTCGATAGTAACAAGCCCTTGGGCAACCATCGCCGACAACGAAGTAACGATTGTAGCGTCCAGTGCGTGATGGCGGCGATCTAATCTCGTCTTGAATCCCGCGCCACGCAAGTTCACATGACGGTCAAATTGAGCTGCCTTGCGAGCTAGAGAGGTGACTCTGCCGTTAAACACAACTACGCGATGGTGAGCTTCTTTTGGTTCTAGCGCACATCGCCTCACTAGAAAGTCTTCAACGCGCTCACGGATTTCCACAGCCGCGTATGCAGTGGATGCGAAAGAACGGTCATCGATTGGTTCGTCGAAGGTTTTGCGCTTGAGTCGATTGACTACTTCATCTTGATATGCCTTGAACTGCTTTTGATCGAATCGCATGTCAGGCTTCAGCCAACCGCGAACTCTCTTGATTGCATCATCGAGAGATACCGCGGTAACTCTGCCGCTGTTAGCGAATGTGTAAAAAGTCATTCGACCCTTCGCAGCGTTACATCGTCGGCACACGGCAGCTAAGTTTGATACCCGATTCGAACCCCCATCGGCCCTTGGAACGATGTGGTCGAGCTCAGTCGTTTCCCACGTTATTGGATCACCGCAGTAAAGGCAAGTTGTATTTTGCAGCTGAAGAAGTCGCTTTTTGCGAATATCGTACTTTCGCGGATGGGATATACCTGACGCAATCAACTCTTCGCGAATATCGTCATTTTGCTTTCGAGTTCGCGATTGCTCGTATTCGATCTTTCTAGCCTCTTCTGGCGATATAAATCCGTCACGCTGGTGCTCAATTACTACCCTCGAAGGGGTTCCCCACTTTTCCGTTGCTGCCATCAAAAATCTACGCACAATAGCTAGGTTCCGATCGACGGCGGGCTGTCCTGTTTGTGAATCAAACAACGGAAGCGGCGGGCGCCAGTCAGGAGGAGCATCAAAGACAACGCTTCTTGCGGTGTAGAGATCGTAACCGTGATCTCTCATGGCAGCATTCAGCTTGCGAAGTGTTTCACGTCCGTAAGAAGAGCGACCGCTTGCAAATTTAAGCCCGATCAACTTACTGACCTCGTCGTCACTAAGTCGTATAAAGAGGTCCTCAATCTCTGGCGACAACTCGGACTCAACTGGATCCGCAATATAGCTAATGAGTTCGGACTGAAGATCGTATGGCGCCTCGGCCCACCAAGAAGTGACGGCCTTTGGTATCGTCTTCGATGTCATAATCCTTAGGGTATCATTTAGCGGAGCCCGCAAAGAAGAACCATCTGGAGACTTCTCTACCGATAACTGCTCCTCCGGAATCGAGAACAACTCACCAAGTACATTCCAATAAACCGGACTAGGGTCTCGATAGCTCATGAGATAGTCAACCATGGCATTCGAAACCTCTAACGGTAATGGAACCTTGTTTCCTGCAACGAGTTGACGTAAATTCGCGACTTTATCACGAATCCTAAATTCCTGAAACTCAAGCGAGGCGCGAAGCGCACGTGGCGATCCATCAAAATGGTCCCTACCAACAGCTTCTGCCTTTACATAAGGTTTCTTTTGGTGAAAGACGCGATCAACTATTTCGGATCGCAATTTATCATCAACGCCTTGCATCTCTAAGATCGCTTCTAATTCAGCAAGAACGTCTTCTTGTTTTATCTGATTAAAAAGAAGGGAAGAAGTAAGTGGTATATCCTCCACCTTCGTCTTCTTAGATGAAGATTCCACGGTAACTCTGGGGCGGACCCTCACCTCTGTCGAACGCGCCGCCAGTGCTCCGAGATCCCCAATCGTTCTAGGTGCATCTCCTTCGGCAAATTCGAACTTACGATTTGCGAACTCCAGCATCTCCGATAGCGACTGTGACGGAATTGGTAATTCACGAAGCGAATTTATACCCTTCCATGGATTTCTCCAACCGCGAAAGTGTGCAATATGAAGGATTGCCCTAGCTAGCAGCTCGGCACGTTCTTGAGGATCAACCACATACTCGCGAGAAAGGCGTGACCGAGCGATCCAGGCTTGATAAGTTTGAGGAGCTATCTCCGTCTCAATTCCGATACCACTCTCGGATAGAAATCGCCTAAGGCCGTTCAATCTACCCTTCCGGTACTTACGCATTCTCCGAACCCTTCGCGCAACCCCCGCCTTGGCCTTTCGTGAATCGGGTACCTTTTCCTCATCGATTCCACCGTCATGAATATAAGAAACGGCAGACAAGATTCTCAATGGATTACCAGTATCGTCATATTCGACCGCCGATAGGCCAATCGATCGGTTACCTGCGTCGACGCCTAAACGCCAATTTAGAGATACATTTGTCGTCATAAACTTACAATAGCGAAGTGGTGTAGCAGTTTATTAAATATAACGAAGTTTTTACTACCGAGTTTAAATAACGAGCCCCCCTCTCAGAAGAGAAGGGGGCGAAGAATTCAAGAATACAGCCGAAGCCGTATCTCTTACTGGGAAGTCTCCTCAAGACCCATTTGAAAGTATAGCTACAATATGGGGCATTTCAGTTTGATGATGCAAAAAAAAGTGCCGCATTGCACACTAACTCGAGATTTAAAGCACACAATCATTTAATTAAAAATGATACCCGCCATACGCAACGCGCTCTATTACCGCGAACGGGTGCATTCTTCGGTAAATTAACCTAGTCATGGATCAGTTGCAAAATAAAACTATCCACGAAGTAAATTAGATGATATTCCAGTCGAAGAGCCGAATCAATTCTTCGCGGATTCTAAACACACAGACCGAATTAAGACCAATTTCAACGTAACCTTACTTACATTTTGGGCCTTTTACGAAAATGATTAGTTCATTCGGTGAAAATTGATGGCGTAGAGCAGGTTTGTCGGATACCTCGCCATCCTTTTTCCGTCCCTTTTGTTACTTTTCGAAGGCTCGATGATAAGAAATATTGTTTCGAGGAGTGATGTCACCCATTTGGTCGTGTTAACTGGGATTATTTCAGTCAAGAGTTTCCATCCATCCAGTATTTCCAGGAGCGCAAACTTCGACCTATCATCAAGTTGGCTTTATGGAAGACGGTGCTTACATATTCGAGCGCTTGCGATGCAGATATGCCAGCATCTTCTAACTTGGCTAGATGTCGAAGGACGCTTTGATGGGAGATACCAAGCGATTCTGCTATCTCTCTAGCGCTGTATTGGTCTTTGGCTACAAGTGCCAACATATTACGGATATCTCTCATATCCACCTTCCATTTCTTTGAACTCATCTATGACTACCTCCCTGACATTTGCGACTTAATTCAAACGTCAAGGCAAGCTAATCAGATCGATATTTAGGTGGTCCAATGATTTCGGCGTGCTGGTCCAAAGATTGTGGAATCATGGTCCAAAGATTTCGGCGTGCTGGTCCAAAGATTATGGAAAAGTCAGGCAAGAGCAACTACTCCCCCGCCCACTAGATGCACCTGACCGGAGATACCATCGTCTCCTAACATTTTGCCCAATTCGGATAGCAGGTCCCGTATTCGTTCTCGATCAAGAGCCTCTACTTTCGTCATACCGACTCAAAAGAACGAGCACTTGCTGGGACCTTGCGATTGCTAAGTGCACATCCGGATACTTACGAAGATTGAGGAAAGTCACCTAAAGGTTCAAATCACGATTGATACCTGAAGATATCCCGTCTTTTTCGGCAGATTTAGTTACTCATAATTCGAGAGGATGAAAAGTACTCTCGTTCCCCTAAGTGTAACTTTTAGGGCGCAGTCGCCGTACGCATCTAGAAGGTAACCGTAAACACGATTTGCCCATACAAAGGCTGTCCAACTTTAGCGCGACACATGCTGGTCTCCGAATCTTGACCATCCCCCTTTTTCCAAAAACCAGTAATCACAAGCGGGAAAACGCACAAGTAGTTAATAATCACAGATCAAAAGTAAAGTTGGTCTAGAAGTGTAACGTAGATGATACACTTTAAACTAATTTTAGAGTGATACGGAGTTTCAGTGGCAGCAACTAACAGCGAGATACCGGTACTTGATACCTCCCACTATCAAAAACGCCGCACTCGAGAATTGCGCGATTCTGAATTTGAAAAACAATATCTTCGGGCCCGAACAGAAATATCTCAGATAGACAGCATCATTCGTCAACTCGATTCTCTTCGAGCGGACGCCGGCATATCAAAGGCCGCGCTCGCTCGTATGATCGGCAAGAACCCAGCCGCGGTACGACGGCTATTCACCGCCGAAGTCAACCCAGAATTGAAAACGATAGCGGCAATCGCAAGCGTACTCGGTGCTCATTTGGAAATCAGTATGAACCAATCCACCGTTACGAACACCGACAATTCTTCAAAACCGATACCCTAGACCACCTAACTAGAAAGGCGAACGATTAGTCGACATGGTTCCATGGGACGTCATCTTCTACTTAGATCCTTCTGGCATAGTCCCTGTTGATGATTTCCTTGATGAGTGCCCGGTTAATGTTCGTGCGCGGCTATTCGCTATACTCGACGCTGTTTCCGAAGCCCCACCGCCACAGTTCTCAGGTGGCGGGCGGTGGGAAGCGATGCACGGAGAAATGGGCGGATACTACGAGATTCGATCGCAAGGCCCAAATCGCGAACAGTTTCGTCTTTTCTGCATTCTTGAAAATGCGAGCCTTGAGGCGCTCACACAGCGAGGGCTTCCTGGACCCGCTATCGTAGTCATCACTGGCATGCGAAAGCCTTGGATGACAAAGTTCAGCCCTGACGATTACGCGTACGTTAGGAGGTTGGGAAACGAATATCTCGCGACCAATCCACGACGTATTGCTCCCCCTTACGGCCAATAATGACGACCCATCGCAGGCATGTCGATGATCTTGACATAGAAGACGACCCGATATCTTTGCCACACTGTAGCCGCCCATTGAATCTATCTTTTACCTGACTACCTACGTACTGCCGGATCCTGCAGATTTCAGCATTTCCAGAAGCACAAAGTTTGACAAATATATTGTCCGTCAATAATCCGGCTAATGGTACAAAAGTTCGTCCTAATCTCCGATTCGAACCCGGATAATGCCCTGTTTACCTGCAAATCGAGGGGTAACGAATTGGGGACAGAGCGCCTGGCGATTAGCCGATTAGGTGTGACAGGTATCCACTCACGCTAACTCCAGCGACGAGAGATTAGGCGTTTGAAGATACGGAGATTGCCGTTGAAGTCGTGACAGTGGAGTCGATGCGGTAACGAGACCAACGCGTACCAAGGGACTGTCCAACATGGACGTTACTGAGACGAACCAAGGACGATTTATCTTCGGCGCTCGGCTCTTACGCCTTGCTACCTTGTTTCTACAATTGTTAAACCACCGCCACTCAAGGTAATAGGGCCCACCTGCACTTTGCAAAGCGGTGATTGAATTTGAAAAGGAAGCTCGAAGCATCAACAAAATTGAATCTAAGCCGGCGGACATAAAGCGCTGCGACTTGTGCGGCGGTTTGAACCATCGAAAGGAGAAAGAGTAACCTCCAAGTCGCTACATCACGATCTCACCCGTAGTTGAGCCTACCGAATGTGTTCGGGTATTTTCGGCGACCTTATTAAGCCCTGAAAGCATTGGTACTCTCAAAGGATTCGTCAAACTTCGAAGGGGTTGATCGCCACTGAAATATCGTCATCTAAAGGACCGAAGCTCAAATTCAATAAACGAGTATCACGCTTTCTTCAATTAATGGGGCAAGTTGGAATTGCACGCGCAGCAGTTTCGGACTGCCCATATTGAGGGAAGTACCACAAGATGTCCCTATAGACCATCTCTCCATTGCAATCGCCTAAATTGAATGCAACGATAGTAGCACTCTGCCTTATAGCAGTCGCCGTCGCTTGGCCTGGCGCTACGTAGGCAGCAATACCGCTACCGGTCGCCGTTGAATCGCCCCACGAACTCCACGCCACTGCTGAGATAACACCTGTCGGATCACCGCCAAGGGAAATTGTCGCGGGCTCAATAGAACCAAAGCCCACTCCTCCAACGTACGCGCTCGAAAGGCCAAGAGTAGGTAGCGACGAAGCTTGGGTGACCTGGGTGGTAGAAGATGAAATTGGCTGGGTGGTAGTAGACGAAGTTGTTATCGATGAAGTAATAGCAGGAGAGGTGGTGGTGGGTTGCCCCAACGAAGCCGCAGAGACAGTATTAGCGTCGCTCTGAGCCGCAATTACTGGAGGCGCGGAAGGGGCCAATGTTGTATGACTTGGAGGCGCTATCTGATTCGAAGAGCTAACTGGAGTCCCCTGTTGGGGTGGGTTTATAGCAGATGGAAGAACAATAACCGGAAGTGTCGTTGTAGTCGAAAGATCGCCCTTTGCCACTGGCGCGACGCTCGACGTCAAGCCACACGATGCAAGCAGCAAACCCATAGCGATGCTCGGAAAGAAAATGCGGCGACGCACATACCTACTTTGACTATTTTCTTGACCCAAGATTCCGTCCTTACCCTACGGATCTTTTGTCGGCAGAAGAAGTTACCAAACTGAAGGGAAATTACTTGAACTATAAACGATCTACTCACGGCCCCTTGAAGGTTAGGTCGGCCCTAATTCACCATGCATAGAACGAAAAATAACAACTCGATCCAACTAACAATTGGGTAGGCCAAAGAAAAGACAGGCCGTTATCGCCTATGCAGGAATAACAGAACTACCCAGCCCCACTGAGCGTGTACCTCAAAGCCGCATAACTGCAGATCGGGGTGCCTTAGCAACCCCTCTCTGCCAAGAGCCTTGTCACCTACCTTGATTTTTGCTTCCGTGAGGGGGAAGACAGAGACCGATCGAAAGGTACCCAGAGGATCTAAAGAAAAACGCAGTTGCAGCTCTCTTTGAGGTCGATAAGTCAAAAAAGGGCCAGTGCTTTTGCCAAGATCGAAAAATAGCAAAACAAAAGCAATTACTCCTCGAGTTCGATCTTGACTCTTCTAAAACCCTTACCCTTGTTTTCTACTTTGGCAACTCTCATTCGTTTGATTTGAGCGGTAGACGACACATGAGTACCTCCATCTGCCTGCACGTCGAGGCCGTTGATGTCAACGATCCTGACGATCTCAAGATCATCCGGCAAGAGGTTTGTCGCGGTTCTAATTATGTCTGGGATCGCAAAGGCTTCATCACGCGGAAGGCTATACGTCGTGATGGCTCTATTGGCACTGACCTCTAAGTTGCACATCTCGTCGATCGTCTCCTTGAAGCCAGGTGGTACTTCTGACAAGTTGAAGTCAAGTCGCGCCGAAAGCGGCTCCATATTACCGCCAGTAACCAAGGCGCCAAAATCTCTAAATACAACGCCCGAAAGGAGATGAAGTGCGCTGTGGGTACGCATCAATTGAAATCTGCGAACATCGTCGATGATACCTTCAACGGACGTCCCAACAGCGGGTAGTGGATCTTCTTCATTGGGAATGAGGTAGAGATCGTCGCCCTTTCGTACCCCTAAAATCCGACAGAAGATGCCATCGAAGCTGAGGGCACCAAAATCCGGGGGCTGCCCTCCCCCTCCTGGGTAGAAAGCGGACCGATCCAAGACTATGCCTTCGCTTGAAACATCTAATACCTTCGCCGCAAACCTTCTAACATTTGCATCTTCTAGCTCTAATCGAGCGGTTCTACCGTGATGATCCATAGTTACGAGATTACCCACTACAACGATGACTTCTTGCAAACGCCGGCGAAAGTTACCGAAGCGGTGAAAGGCTAAATGCGGCGTACAATTCGGCGGCGACGTGGTCGAATCCGGGGGCCCTTCGGTCGGTTGATACACATTCGATCGCAGTCCATGAAGAAATTGCCACCGGAGAGATCCAATGGGCATCTGTACGTAGTTCAGGATGCACACAACGACTCAGTAGGTCGTGACAAATTTCATACGAAAAACTTTGCGTATATTGACAACATATGAAAAGTATTTCTTATATCATGTATCCATGCGATCACTGAAGTACACTCCATTTGTAATTGGCTTTGCCTACATAGCAACTACAGCTGTCCTATCTGCCTTAGGAAGCAGAACTCGGACCCTCGCCCTTCAACTTTCGTCGGGGCAGCCGATACTCGGAATCTCCTTCAATCTATCTAGGGCACTCTTTGTCGTCCTAGTTACGATTATCGCAAATACCGTCTTTGCATACGCCGATGGCACAATGCGAAGCGAACCTAATGTCAAGAAGTTTCTGTACTCATCGTCGATCTTCTTTCTCTCTACCTTCGCCATGGTATTTTCACCATCGCTAATCCAATTCTCAATCGCCACAACAATCTCGACCCTCGCCTTGGGTTATGCGACGTTCCTAATCCCCTTCCAAGATCGATCGAAGCGTCCCCGTTACCCGTGGCACCTCCATATCGGTGATCTCCTTTTGGTAGCGGTAAGCGCCGCCACCAATGGCCACCCGAATCAAAAATTGACCCAGATCACCTTGATCATATGGACCTTCAGTCGTGCGGGTCTGCTGCCATTTAGTAAGTGGGTAGTAGCTAGTGTGAACGCACCAACTGCTGCGAGCGTCATGCTCCATGGAGGATATGTAAACGCACCAGCAATTGCGCTAATCTACTTTGGCAACTACCAGTCCCTCGACAAGAGAATTCTCGTCGCCATAGTCATCCTTGCCATCGCTACCATCATCTGGAGCTCACTCGCAAAGTCATACGCTAAAGACGTAAAGGGACGATTGGCGGTATCTACTTGCGGTCAGATGTCATTTATGGTCCTCGAAATCCTCTCAGGACTACCTGTACTAGGTCTCTTCCACGCAGTCGGCCACGGTCTATTCAAGAGCTATCTCTTGTACGATGCCCCAAGCGACCCCTTCAACAAGTCTGAACTTATAAGTGACAAGGCAACTAGCAATCGCAAATCGGCTAGTTCAAAGATCTTCAAATCCCGAAACCCTCTAAGGGCCGTAGCCTCGGGAGTAGTGGCCATAGCCGTTATGACGGTTGCAACCATTGCAACCGGAAAGATCACCCCAGTCAACCTAAGCTCGCTTATTCCAGAGTCTGTTGGCTTCGGAATCGCCCTTTACGTTGCAATAAGTGTTAGCTTTGGCCACAAGGATCGGGTTGGCGCATCGACTCTGGCGCGAACTCTAGCAGCATCGATTATCGTCGCTCCTTGGTTGATCTTCATCGCCATCAGCAAGGTAGCGGCTAACCACTACACAAACCTAGAGAGCGTTCACCTAGGCATCTGGATTCCAACTCTACTATCACTCATTGCACCGGTTGCAATAAAGCGATCAGTAAAGATCGACAAACTTGCTCTCGGCCATATCCTTCACCGAAGTTACGCCGCTTCAATGAATGCGCTTGTATACCATGGCAAGTTGAGCAGGGCACGATCGCTGGCTATCTCGAAGGACAATATCGATCAAGCCAATCTTTCTTCGGTGAACCTAGGGATCGAAAGGGTAACTTCCACTATTGCCCTATCACTTCCAACGGTGAACTTCGTCGCTGTGAACCCATTTCAATCGCAGATTGAAAAGAACTTCCTCGATATCACTACCCCAAATAGAGACCTCCCACTACCGTCACTAGCAACCCTTGCCGACCTGTACTCCAAAGGTGAGATATCCTCCGAGCAGATCCCTGCGGCAGTCGAGGACACCTTGGCCCTATATCCCGAACTCGTCCCCCAGCAGCTTCAAACTAAGAGTGCGCTAGAGAGTGCAACAAAGAGCCTCCTTGCCACAACTTCCTCAACAGTCAAATGGGAACACGTTGGTAGCGCTCGCAGCAGCAGAACCGGAGCGAGCTTCGATGAACTCACAGAAGAAGTGTCTATCCTCCTCATGGATGCACTATTGGAAGGTGGAAGGGTCGTTGACGAAGATAACGCAATAGCACTTCGAATCTTAGAGCTCACCCTCGGTCACGACTTTGCCACATTAGTCAAGGGCAAATGCACCAATAACGATGAACTACTAGAGCTGATGACTCACAAAATCGCCCATATAGCTAATCTCCTTGGAGCCTCTAGTAACAACCAAGTCTCACAGTTGGTCGAAGCAACTAATACAATCATCCCAGGATGGCTAACCCTCATGAATCGCTCCAACGAAGGAGGGATTGGGGAGGGGCGACGAGACCTTGCAGTAGCAGCCATTACCTTCGCCCTCCTCTTCACCGAACTCGTTGTTGGCATCAACTATCGCGATGTCTGTAAAGACGAAAGTAAACCAACGTCGGAATCAACGGACGCTCTTGCTAACGCCACCAAAAATGATCGCCATATGGCAACCGATGATATCGTTGGCGAATTGGCACCCAAAGAAGATGCGGTGCGAATAGTTGCACAGCGAGCTCTCGAGCTAACCTACCAAGTCGGCCTGGTAAGCAAGATATCAAATAATGCAGTTAGCGGTCCCCTGGATCGTACCAACAGCATCGACATGCTCTTTTGTATCGACGTCAGGAGCGAACCAATGCGACGAATGATTGAAGAGGACTTCTCAGACGTACGCACATTTGGACTCGCGGGCTTCTTCGGCCTACCCTTTCGGGTACGTCAAGCCAAGCCTTCAACACTTCGAGCACCAATCCTCCTTGACCCAATTCGATGGGCTAGCTCGAAAAGAGTCGTCTCCGATTCAGAGGAGCTCCTAAACGACATAGCTGCTAGCTATGAACTCCTCGACAACGTGCCATCCCTATCTCTTATTAGTGCTGAGGTAATCGGTGGCTATATGGGTATCGCGTCGTTCCTAAAGACGAACCTCCCTAACTTCTTCGCCAAAATTCGAAATGGAAAAGCCACTCAAAAGGCTGACATCGAGGCACTTCGAAGCATTGAATTGGAGGAGATGGAAGATGAAGAGCTAGAGGAGATAACCTACCTTATGGCAACAACACTAAAGTCAATCGGCTTGGTAAAGGACTTCGCCGACACCGTCGTCCTAGTTGGTCACCACTCGACTAACACCAATCAACTCCATCGAATGGCATATCAATGCGGCGCATGTGGCGGCAACTCTGGAGCAGAAAATGCGACCCTTGTTTCGAAACTTCTAAACCATCGCGAAATTCGTGAGCGTTTAGCAACGTATGGAGTTCAGATCCCCACCACAACTAAATTCATCTCGGCAGTCCACGATACCACTCGGGCCAATATCGACATTGTCTCTGAAATCGATGACACCACCACGGTCACCTTGGGACTTATAAAGTTGGTCTCTGAGATAAATCAGGCTACGACCAAGACTTCAAACTTCTCAAATCTAAATGGTCTTTCTCGCCAAGGCGACGTAAGAAGTAACTGGTGGTTTGAAGGATGGCCCGAAATGGGCCTTGCGAATGCCGCTAGCTTCATCATCGCTCCACGCGAGATGACCCGCGGCCTAGATCTAGGGGGACGATCCTTCCTTCAATCCTACGACCTTAGGTTTGATCCCGACGGAGCTACCTTGGAATCAATCATGTCAGCGCCTATGATCGTGGGCGAGATGATCTCTAAGAGTTACTTCTTTGCAGCTCTCGACGAGAGTGTGATCACCTCAAACAAGACCATCCTGAATCCAATATCAAATTTAGGGGCAATCTCCGGTACAAGCGGAGACCTCATTGGAGGATTAGCGCGACAAGCCTATACCTCTCCACAGGGTCGAATCGCCCACCTTCCGCTGCGCTTGACTGGGGTGATCTACGCAAACAAGGAGACGGTGGCCTCGATCATTTCGAAAAACCGCCTCTTGAAAGATACGATCATGAATCGCTGGATGCACCTTCTGGTCTTGGATAGCTCAGATGGCCGCTTCTACGATGTCCATAATTTGATCGCCAACTCTCTAGGAGATTTCGGCGACGATCAAGTCACAACTAACCCATCGTTCGAGCCAACGGCATAAGGGAGTACTCGAGAAAGAAAACTTATAGTTAGAAGCGTGGTCTAGTAGAAATTACGACCTTAGCTATTTAGCTCGGCGGATATTAACGCAGTCCATCGATTGGCTCTAACAGCAGTACCTATTAGAAAGAGCCAATCGAAACTTCCTCTGCAATTTCGCCGCTCACGGTCTCCAGGAAGCTAAGTACCAAAGACGTTCTGGTTGATCCTTCGGCTCAGAGCTCGAATCATCGCAACGAAAGAGAAGCTTCCATCGCCTCGCAGTTCACAATATTGATTGCCTTTACTTTGTAATCAACTCAGATTGCTACGCCTATGCCCCGCTCACCTAGTAGCCAGATAGCGCAAGAGACCAAAGGGACTTCCACAGTCGATCTCTCTCAGGGCGATGGCGTGTCACCTTCAAACGTCAAACGCACGATGTGGAGTTATGCAGAAAAACAACACAACAAAAACGCAAACAATTACGTGGTAGCTAATTGCTCCAGTCGAAAAGACTGCGTGAGGCGCCAATCATGACCACTAATCTTCGGCTTATCAAAGTCGGAAACCAGTTGAAATACCACTACATATGTGTCATAGACGTCAATTATCGCCAAAAGGAACGTGGCGGTTTATTTATTTACAAAATGAATTAATGGAATCTCTGAAAAACATATGAATACAAATTAATGTTTATCAATTTTATAGCTCGACCGATGAATCGGCAATAAGCAGGATGGAAGCGCTGTCACAGCCCCGCAGCCTCGATAAACCTTAGAATTAGGTTAATAATTGATTAGAAAATTCAATTTCAAAGAGACATTTGGCACATTATTGCCATAAATAAGTCAAGGTACCAATTTATGGAATAATAAGCGCCTCTTTCTTGCTATTATCGTTGAGTAGTTAAATATACCTTTTACTTGCGACCCAAAAGTTATGTTTACACTCGCGACCCAAATAAAAAAGGGCCCTCTCCAGTAGGGGGTCCTTTTTTTATACCCACTCAGAGTGTGGATCTGTAACGCACCACAGTTTTGCTGAGTTACTTTCTTTCGACACCCCTACCCCGCAAGGACAATGTGGCTAGAAGGCCGATGACTATGAATGCGGCAGCCGTCAATGCTGCAAAGCGGGTCGCGCTAACCATTGAGTTCACTGCAGCGTTATGGATTGCTGCGCCATTTGGTAACTTAAGCAAGGATGGGATCGCAGCCCCTGCACTTTCGCGAACAGTGGCAACAGCCTGGGCGGCAAGACTGTTTGGTATTGCATGCACCTGTGAAAGTGCCGACGTTAAAGTAGATGACAATCTACTCAAAAGAACGGTTCCAAGGATGGCAATTCCTAGAGCCGAGCCGACTTGACGAGCTGTCGACGAAATACCTGAGCCGATACCACTTTTAGCAACGGGCACATCAGATAGTACAACCCCAGTAAGTTGAGCAGTTGCGAACCCAACACCAAAACCATAGACGAAGAGCGGAATCACTAGAAGCGTGACGGCACCAGTCGATGATATTAGAAGCGCTAGCGCCACCACGCCAACGGTCTCAAGGAGTAGACCGATTCGCACAACTGAAATAGCTGAAATCCTTTTAGATAGAGGCGCGACAGCTCCACCAGCCAAAAATGCGCCAACGGCAAGTCCGAGGAGAATTACACCAGTACCCAATGCGCCATAACCTCTTGCTCCTTGAAGAAATAGAGGCAGTGCAAATAAAATTCCGAACTCACCGAGGGAGATAATGAGTGCTGCTATGTTTCCAAATGTAAACGACGAAATTCGAAACAGCTTTGTATCGATCAGAGTCGCTTTCCCGGTCCGTCCTCTTCGAAGTTCATAGATGATGAATATTGCAAATGCTATTATCGATATCAGTATGGCAAAAGGAATCGCTGAAACCTTAGTTGAGGACCAAGTCACACCGAGAAGCTCGAGTTTTGCGGTCGGCTTGAACCAACCATATCGCTGCGCCTCGATAAGGCCAAAGACTAGGAAGGTTAGCGACACGATAATCGTAAAGTTGCCAAAGAGATCGCTACCCTTGGCGATTTTATCGTCCTTGGATTCACGTACCACAAAGATAGTTCCAACAAGAATAACGATCCCAACGGGCACATTTACCAAGAATGCATAACGCCACGAAAATGACTGAGTCAGCCATCCTCCAAGGAGCGGCCCTAATGCAGCAACGCCACCGATAGTCGAACCCCAAATAGCAAATGCAATCTGCCTATCTTTTCCATAGAAGTTCGCGTTCACCAGCGACAACGTGTTGGGCAGAACCATTGCTCCACCTATGCCCTGAAGGAAGCGGCCGAAGATTATCGTCGAGGCAGCGGATGATAAAGCAGTAAATAGCGAAGCTACTACGAAGATCACTACTCCGATGGCAAAGAGCTTACGTCTACCGACGCGGTCTCCTAGGCGCCCCAATGTAATCAGTAATGAGGCGAAAACAAGTGAGTAGATAGAGTTAAGCCATTCGGCATCCGAGCTATTCAGGTGCAAGGTAGAGATCATCGTCGGAAGTGCAACGTTGACAATCGTCGCATCAACGATAATCATCGCAACTCCAAGTGCAATGAATGGCATCATCGACCATTTAGGTGCGTAACCATCTGGGACCGCCCCAAAAGCTGGACTAACATCTTCGCCGAGAACCTCTGCCAATTTAGACCCCTTCTGAACCAACACCGAGGCTAACACAAGTCGCCATAACTAAATTTCAAACGATATCGCCAATTGGCAATCGGTGGGACGAGTTGAGTGTGTCGAATATATCCCAAGCAAAGGGCCCAAACCATCTCCATCAAACATTCAGAAACGATACGACAAAGGCACAACCAATAAAGTGCCAACCGCAGAAAATGCCCCGCGGATCATTTGAGTTGCGAAGAAACGTAGCTGTGACACTTGGATAGCTGATGCACCTTAGCCTCACCGTGAGACAATTAGCCGCACCAAGCGATACGCCACGCTCTAGGTAAAGTCCCTATTCAACCACCTTGCTGCCCTCGACATCGAGTCTTCGCGTGAGTGCATCAATGGACGGTTGAAGGTGATCGAGGCGACGCACTACCTTGACCAAGTCGATTGCTGCGCTTGAGGCCAGACCTTCATCTCCGCCTTCACCGACTGCAATATCGTCGTTCACGCTGCACACCCTCGTAGGTTGTCCGTACGACGAGGCTAAGAAATTTGCAGCTACTTTTGCAGTTATCACAGCTACGGTCACGATTCCGACGACCATAACTGCTTCTGCCGCCCCCTTGCCACCAGTAGTGACGGTTATGAAATCACCATAACCAACGGTGGTCGCGATAACCACAACCCACCATATTGCATCGCCAAGGCTTCGTATCTTTGCACCGGGTGCACCTCGTTCAAAAAGAAAAGCGGCTACCGCTAGATTGAAAAGAATCGCAACGGATAGGTAGATCAAATAGTGAAGTTGTCTGCGGCGAAATACTCGACGATAGACCCTAACGCTAGCAACAACTCGAAGAGTCGGAAGGATGACGACTGCGATCGATAGCCAACTCTTACGAATAAAGAGGTCTCTCTTCTCCGCCAAAGCGATCTGAGCGATCAGATCCAAGGCGTAGGTGAACGGTAAACCGACGCGCATAACGAATGAAGGCACCTTTGTCGATCCATGAAGATACGAGGTTGATCTACAACCGACCAAACAGCGTGCTGCACAATGGCCTTGAATCGCGGTAGCACCCTACTCGCGCCCAAAAGTCAATTCTTTTCGATCCTAACTCCACCCTTAAAGGTTCACCGATAGGCGCCGATAGCAAAGATGTACTAATTCTCCTAGTTGTACAATTCGACTTGACTTATCCGAAAGGCTGGAACCTTGATTAAGAATCTGGTTTCGAAAATCCCCAAGGGGGCCAACCTAGACGATGGCGCCTGGGCTAAGCGACATCGTTTCATCGTCTATGCACTCTACTTTCAAGTACCATTTCTGCTCGTAGCATCCATACCCGAGCACTCTCCCGCTAAAGTTCTCGTTGTTGATATCGGAATCGAATTCTTGTTTGCGCTTGCCGCAACTTTTGTCAAGTCACGTCGCCCTGCAACGGTTCTAACGAGCATTGGCCTCCTGTGGTCAGATGCAGCACTAATTAACATCTGGCACGGAATCCCCGATATGCACTTCTACTTCTTCGTCTTACTCGGCATCGTTGCCCTCTACGAAGAGTGGGTTCCTTATCTCATCTCAATAGGTTTCGTGTTAGTCCACCACATTGTCCTCGGACTCTTCTGGCCAAACTCCGTCTTCTACACCTCTTACGAACGTGCGAATCCAATCGCGTGGGCTCTTGTACACGCTGGCTTCATAGTGGGAGCCGTCATCGTCCAAGTTGTATTTTGGAGTTTCTCTGACTCCCTGCGAAAGCAAAGCGCAGAACTTCTGGATCAAGCTCGACTAGAGCAAGAGCAGAGGCTCGCTTTGCAGCTAGAAAAGGAGAGGTCAGAGCGCGAGGAGCTGGAGCGACGCACCATTGAAATGGAGAAGGCGCGAAGAGCACAACTAGAAATTGCCAGTCAAGCAAGTGGACTTCTTGCAGGTTCTGATCAAATTCGGGCAAATATCGACGGCGTCGCGAGTGCCATCAGAGAGATGGAACGAACGATTACCACCATCGCACACGGCGCTAACCGCGCCGCCGAAGTAGCCCAAGGTGCAGTATCGGTAGTAGAAAAGACCTCATCTACACTGGCTCGCCTAGATGTAAACTCGGCCAAAATTACCGAGATCGTAGCAACAATTACGACGATTGCTGAGCAAACCAATCTCTTGGCGCTAAATGCTGCAATCGAAGCGGCCAGGGCCGGCGACGCAGGTAAGGGGTTTGCTGTAGTGGCAAACGAGGTCAAGTCGCTCGCCTCTGCTACCGCTCTAGCAACGGCTGATATTGGCGCAATGGCAGTATCAATAACCTCTGACACCACCGCAGCTGGTGCTGCATTCCAAGAAGTCTCAAGTACCGTCGTGGAAATAGGTAACCTACAAGAGTCGATTGCACTGTCGGTAGAGGCCCAAGTTGCATCTACGAATGAGATAGCTCAGACAATCGATGACGTCGTCGGAACGACGGTAGAGATGAACTCAAGGATCGCCATGCTCCAAGACTCTAGTGACCTAGTTAAGCATTGAAACCAAAGCTAAATCTCCGGCCATTGAGATGAACGCATTTGGATAATTGGTTTCATCAATAAAGTTCGGAGTCGCACGCTAGTTCCTGATTATGAGGGCGACATATGCGTGGCGTAACATCGCTCCATAAAGGAAGAGGCCAACTATGCCGGGAATGACATTTACATTAAGTCGCCACCCATTCGGTAACGTCGGAATGCACATCTACCTCACGGCTGGCCTCTTCATAATCGTCGCCATAACATTGATGATATTGGTCTATGTAACAGCCGAACCAAGCAGCAAGGATAGCAGCGGAACTTCGCACCCAAAAAAATTGGTTGAGGTCCCGCTAGAAATTCAATCTCGCATCCGATTTATCTCGAAGACCTTCGGAATACTTTGGATTATCGATGGAGTCCTCCAGCTTCGCGACGCAATGCCTTCACAATTTGTGGCCTCGATTATAAGACCGGCATTTGCATTAGCTCCACCACTTCTAGGTAGCATTAGCCACGTAGCAGAAACTCTTTGGAGGCTCGACCCCGTCAAAGCTGATATTGGAACGTCCTACGTTCAACTCACAATCGGCGTAGGACTTTTACTTTTGAAGCAGGGTCAACCTTGGAGGATCATCGTATGGCTCTCAATCGCCTGGTCGCTTACGATCTTTGCACTTGGTAACGGCTTCGGTATCTTCTATACGGGAGCCAACTTAGCTACGGGCGCCCCATCTGCAATTTTGATCTATCTATTCGCCTCGATCGAACTTCTAAAGCTCGGCAACTGCTACAAATTAACGGCGAGCACCAAGAGGATCGGTCGCTTTCTGGGAACATACTTCTTATTAGGAACGCTTCTTAGCGCTCTGCCAACTGAAGGATTTTGGACCAGCAACGCCTACTACCAAATGATTGTCGGGATGGCCAGAACTAAACAACCTTTAATTATCACAGGACTTTTGAACGCAGGCGCAAGTCTGGTGAAGAATAATGGTCCATATGTCAACGTTTTTCTTGTAGTAAGTGGCGCCACGGTTGCAATGATGCTTTACCTGATACCAGGGAGGAGAGCAACAGGTGTCGCCGTCGCCTCTATATCGGCATTGATGTGGATCTTCATTCAGGATTTTGGGGTATTTTCCCCCACTGGTACGGATTTCAATGCCGGGTTACCGATCATCCTTATGGCTATCTCACTTTCTGTTGGATCCAAAGAAATCGATGGAAATCTCGCCCTAGAACCAGAGTTAAAGGGCTTCTCGTCGCAAAAGGCCACTAAGACTTCGTTGACTGCCCTCTAATAAATCCGTCTCGGAACCTGTACCACAAACTCAACTAATTGCGAAAAATGCGATTCGCTCCCCTTCCTAATCCAAACAAATTGGGGTTCTGGAAATCTATAAAGGATCCTTCGACTTCATCGTTGAGCACTTTCCTAATCTTCAACGAACGATCATCAAAGTGAGATACCTCCTTTAGATACCTGGCGTCTCAGGGATAACAACATCGGGACGGACCGAAGTTACGAAGCTTTTGAAAATTCAAGTTATTAAGGGGGAAAAGGCCTATAGGTCGCCGGAGGGGACAGTTATCACCTCCTGCGACCTAGTAGTCAGCTCATTTCGCGGTGCGTATTCGAAGACTTAGTCCTTGCTCTCGTCACTACCGGCGACTCTTCGTCGACTACCCGAACGCAGAACTATAACTCCCACAAACCCAATCGAGGCAACAAGCATCCACCATAGATTCGAACTCCACGGTCTACCAGTATTTACCGAGGGAACGATAACGGTCGATTGCGTGGTAGACGAAGGTTGCGAAACCGACGTAGTGGGCGGTGACGAAGGTTGCGAAACCGTCGTTACTAGGGTTGTCGTTGTGGACGCCTGCGTAGTGGTTGGCGAAGTTGTAGTTGTTGTAACTACCACGGGAGCGGGAGCTTGACCCACGACGTCATAGAAAGGATCGATAGAGGTTGTTACCCCAGGACCTACGTTGTTGAGCGATGTTTTACTTATGAGATTGTAGGGATCGACGTCAATGACTTGGTCGTTTCCATTATCAACCGAGAAGGTGGCCTTGCCATCCGGAGTATAGGCAATACCCACTAAATTTGCGTAGCCTGTCGTTCCCACATCTTGAATGGTTTTTCCAGTCGCAGCGTCTCTAACTGCTACATAACTGGAGCTTTGACCGTTTACGGTCATCTGCAGTGTAGTGCCATCTGGACTCAATGAGATCCAATCAGGTAAGTCGCCAGCCGCCGTGAGTGGGTGGGTGTAATTTGCACTTCCACTCGCTATGTCAAAACTCGAAAAAGAGTAGAAATTTGATGTCGTATCGTACGCGCTCGGAGCTACAAACGCTGAGCTATTGCTCATCACCAGTGAGTTAGGAGCCGCCGTTGCGATACTGGTAACTTGTGGCGCCGACGGATTCAAGATCGCATCATTTGAAATCGAGTAATCAAGTAGCGAACCCGAACCTGTGCCCGACTGCCCAGGATAGGAGTTATTTGTGTCAACCACAACACCCAGATGAGTACCATCTGGCGAGATTGCAATGTCAGCGGGAACAGAACCAGAGGGGAGTTGCGTCATCGACACCGACGGGGGGTTTTGCGTCAAATCCACGGCAGCGATGCCGGCGGAACCCTGTGTAAGAACAAAGAGGTGCGTATCGTCGGCAGATACCGCGATCTGTAGTGGCGTAGCTGGGATCGCAATTGCAGCTGTCACCTCGTTCGTGGCGGTGGAAATTACATCCACAACCCCTTGACCTCCCTCACCCTCTACCGCTGCAACGTAGACCGTAGAAAAGTCACGGCTAGCAGCAATTCCAGTGGCTGTCGGGGAACTGCAGTCGCCGCCATAAGCAGGCGGGCAAAAGGTGGTATCCGGTACTAGAGCAATAGCTCCGATTGCTGCAGCTGGGTTTGACTGAGTATCAACCACACTTACCGTGCCCGGATTTGTAGCGGTGTTCGTAACGTACGCAAGTGCATGGCGTGAGGGGTCGAGGAACCCGACGTACCGGGGAACGGAAGAACTTGTGTTTCCCGCGGCATCCGTGATGGTGAGTGTTACTTGATGTTGCCCTGGTGTTTTGAAAATATGAGTAGTAGTTGGGGTTGAAGTTGTGGCGTTAGTACCGTCGCCAAAGTCCCAGGAGTACTGAGTAATCGGAGAGGTGGGCTGTGCGGTCGCAGAGGCATCAAACGAAGTTGCATCTCCTGGAGCAGCCAATGTAGTCGTGAAGGTAGGCGTGGTCACGACGTCGTAGGACGTCGCAAAGCCGACTGGATCGGAGATGCCGCCGCTAAATGTTGACCTCAGGGTCGCGCTTGATCCACTAATAGACCACTCAGAGACGCTATTTGATTGGCTATCACCAACGTAAAACTTCGATCCGTCGTTCGAGAAGGAAACTGAATCCGCACTAGCTCCGCTTGGTGTGCCCATAGTCTGAACCAAAGTCGCATTCACGTCAGTTATATAGTCGAATTGATTCGAAGGGCTTGGCCCTCCAAGGCCCTTGACCCCAACGACAACGATCGAATTTCCGTCAGGCGAAGACGCGATAGCCGTAGGTGTAAATGGCAATGAGATACCGCCACTCAAAGAGGCGGGGCACCCTTGGCCAGGTTCAAAAACACATACAAGCTTGCCCGAGGTGCTTCCAGCCTCTGCGACAAAGTAGCTATATCCCGCTGGGCCATGAGAGATGTAGTAATTCTTATACGTGTCCAGCGCCGCGCTTCCACTTGCCGTAATAAAGCTGCTCGGATCGAGAAATTGCACATTGTTGTTGGAAGTACCAATCTCAACGAGCGAAAAGCCGCTCCCATCCTGGGCTTGTGCAAGAGCGGTATCGGTCGAGCCAGCAGCCGGCGTATACGTACCTTTGAGATTAAAGTCAGGGAGGCTGTAGCCGACGACTTGGTTAGTAGTACCGGTCTCGACCACGTCGAGGTAGCCATTCCCGCTTATAGATGCAGAAGTTGGCTTCTCGCCGCTTGGGAGGGGGAAACTGTTGGCGAGTGTATTTGTCGTCAAGTCGATTTCACTGATTTTACCGATGCCAGAATCCGTAACCCATGCCGTGGTATCATCTTGGCTCACCGAGATCGACGTTGGACTCGACCCGGCTGGTAGAGGAATGTTAGCAACAGTAGAGCCACTTGGCGATATGACTGTAATACTGTCCGAACTTTGGTTCACAACGTAGAGTGTTCCATACGCTGGAAGAGAAGACGCTGCCGATACTGCCGTTGTGCCGGAGAAGATAGGTGCTGCGATTCCAGCCAATAGTGCGACGCCCGAGAAAAGACGCGCAGGGCGCCTTAGCCGTGAGTAGTCGAATTTCATGTGCGACCCTGAACTTTCGAAATTTATTTACTTACAACAGTAACATTCGAGCGCAATGTAAATAGCAAAACCGATTCATAAAATTTGAAAAATACTAAAAGAGCGCGAATTGGTTATTTCAAAGAAATCAAAATTGCACTCAGGAACCGTGAAGCTTAATTATCTGATATCATACGGAGCACAAAATATCTAAAGTCGCACGCTGATTTAGAGCGGCAAAATATTGAATATCACTCTAGGAGCATAGGCAGTTTCCAGCTTGGCGCTCTCCCATCGCACCCTAGCGAGGTATTCAACCTCAACGAAGTGTTCTCTGAGTCTTATATCACAACAAAACTTCCAAGGAAGAGTCGCTCTGAGTACCGGGGCACATTGCGATCAATGCAAAATTCCCAACCGGATATCGATCTCTCACCCTGGATGAATGAGCACTTCATAACTCACAGTTCTAACAAGGTAACAGATCCCTCTGGGGCAGACCCTGTCACTCCTTGATCAGCCATTATCTGGCTTATACTTCGAATTTCTTACCGACCAGGAACCCACCGAACAATTGGTAAGATCCTTAAAGCGCGATTCACGCGAAAGGGAACAATACATTCAAATCAGCACCAAATTATCAGAAGTCATGCCACCTTTATAATGTCTCGACGATGACAGCTTCGCTCCAACAAATTACTTCACCCTTCATGCAACTTGAGATTCAGATGCATCGCTATCGAAGTTCAAAGGCAATACAAATTAATGGCGTGAAATCGAGGCTAAGGTGGTTAATTGATCGAGAAAGTGCAGCCACTCAGCGATGACACCCACCGCCAAAAAACATTCAATGCGATCGAAGAGGATCCATAGCGCGAAGCCCGGACGTAACATCCCCAAGATTTTCCTCGGCATCTTTCTCCTCGCGACGGCCACTATCGGTATCGCATACCCCCTTTGGTGGAATAATCGATCTACTCAAGGGGCTAACCGCATCCTCCAACACGACCTGACGCGACTCCAAAAAAGCGCTACACAGACTTCGATAGGGGGCACGCCATGTACCGCTCAACCAGGACCTGGAGTGCTTAGCATCCCGTCACTTTCGCTCACGGCCCCAGTCGAACAGGGCCTTCAAGATGCGGTGTTGAATATAGCGATTGGTCATGATCCCGCAACCTCTTGGCCCGGTCCGAGCTCGGCAGCGCTATTTGCTGCGCACGATGTGAGCTTCTTTTCTCACTTAAACCAACTATCACCGGGCGACATCATCACGTACACCGTCCCCTGCGCTACCTATACATTTAAAGTAGAGGGGGCTCAGATTACATCGCCTGGAGCACCAATCTCTGTTCCCAATCAAGGTGCACTAGTCCTCGACACCTGCTACCCACCAAATGCCCTTTGGTACACCCCAGATAGATATATCGTTACTGCTTCATACGTCGCCACGCAACCCCAAAGCTCGCAAAATACAAATTCCTTGCAGAATCCTCCCGTTACGGCAACTAATTACACATTTGCTGCTCCAGGAGCCATTCCTACACAAGAGCTACAGCTAGCTAACAATTCCCAAGAGATGGGCCAACTTTCATTCAGCGGTACTCCTAGTGCTGCATTTCAGCAATCGAATAACCCACTCCAAGTTGAAGGGACGGGTCTGGAGGGATGGTTTGCTATTTTGCACACCATTGAAGAGAATCAGCCGTCTTGGTGGAAGAGTTTCGCTCCAAACCTTCCGTTTCCCCAAGCATTCGCAGGACAAACGCTCAAAAGTACCTCACCGCTTGAGATAAGCGAAGATATAACGGGGTCGGCGCCCAACTCGATCACCCTCACCGGCAGCGAAAACTCGCATACCTTCACTGTTACCGGGACCTTTAGTGGAACTGAGATGTCAATAACTGGGTTTTCAGCCAACTAGCAATTACAATTTGCGCGGACAAGAAAGCCCTAAAAAATCCTCGATGCTGCCTAATCAAAATCGGTGGGATTTTACAGAGTGCATGAAAACGCTAAGTGACAAATCACCTCTCAAGCCATAATCCTTTTAGCAGTGTTCATCAAAAAGCATACTACGCAGCACTCCTTGTGATTTCCGCGCCAAGCAATAGTCATAGGCTGCACCAAGGAAGACACTCCTACATCTCCACCTACTTGCCTAATTGCGCCAACAGGTAGGTCGTCGTAGTGAATTGAGAAAACACATCAGCTCTTATCCGCGGTAAAAGATCCGACAGAATAAGGGTGATCAACTGCAGAAGCATTTCACTCTTCCCATCGATCACCTTTCTTGTCATTACGGTATCTCTCAAAAGCCAATTATCGATGAGACGACCTTGCTAGATACCTAGCCAAGACCTCCGGCGCTACCACCCCCAGGTCCTCCACCAGGTGGAAGTGCTCCAGACAACGGTCCACCTTGATCCGGAATCACTCCGGATCCCGCTCCCCTTCCAAAGGGACCTTGTGGCGCTCCACCACCTAAGCCGTGAGTCGAGCCTCCAGTTAGGTGATAGTAGGAGATGAATGCCAAAGCCATTACCACTACTGCGACGACGTGCGAGACTGTCTTAGGCATCTTTGACAACGTAAAGGCGCCAAGAAGTGCAACGAAGGCGATCCCTGGTACGTAGAAGCGAACTACGTGCAGGGGAGCACCCGCTTGGTTTACCGTCCAGTTATAAGCTAGGTATACGAGCCAAAATCCAAACCAGGCAGCGCCAAGCGATAAAACGATGGCTAAATCTTGCCCAACTGACACTTTGGAATCCTCGCCATTGTTGGCTCGACTGAAAAGAAAAACCCTCAAAACGTATCCGATAGCTGCGAGTGCTAGTAGCGAGGCGGGTAGAGCAATGATCACCTGGGGAAGAACCTTCGTCAGATTAGGCCATATCGACGAGAGCGAGAAGGTTATAACTCCTGTTGTATATCCAGTAGAGGTAAATGCACCATAAGCCCACCTGTCGAAGAGGGCGATTCCTGCCATCGCAACAAATGCCACAGCGTACCAAGAGAAGAGGGTTGATCTAGTAATCTGTGACCTCTTGGCAAAGATCGTCGCCGCAACAAAAGCAACCCCAAGTGCGACGAGATCAGTATATCGAGCAAATGTAGCCATCGAGAGCGCCAAAAACCCTAATGCGCCAATGATAAGTCGCTGGCTCTGCCCCTTTTCCTTGGCAAGAAAGACCCATATCAAAAGTCCCACACCGATTGCAATCAACGAAGCATCGGTAAAGGTCTCCATCGTAGAGCGCCAGGCAAAGGTAATAGCAAGACCAGAAAAAAGATAAAGGACTACGGCAAAGAGGCCACCACGCCTGCCTAGCCACCTACTAGCAGCGATGTAGAGGGCGAATGCGGCTAATCCCCCGTAAAATAACGGCGCAAAGTTGAGAATTCCGAGCATATAGAAGGGCGTAGCCAGAAGGACATAGCCGTAGTTCTTTTCGGTCATATAGTAACCCGTAGCCATCTTGTGCCACTGGAGCATCGACGAACTTCCCCCGCCTCCAAACCCATGCCCTGATAAACCGGGAAGCGAGCCTGCGCTAGGAGTTCCTCCACCTAAAGCTCCGACCGCACCATGTAGTCCAGAAGATGGCAGCACCCCCGATGAAGTAAGGGAATTAACAAGCGAAGTATATTGGGCACCGCTGAGGCGGATGTGACCAGAGGCAAGCGCAGCGATAGCAGCTCGATAGGAGTAATCATCGGGCTCTAGATACTTATGGGTTGTCAATAGGACGAATATCGCAAAAACAGCGAATAGCACAACCGCTAGAGTTGCCTCTAGGGTTATTTTTCTTCTTCGTGCGGAAGATACGATCTCATTGAGGGTGATTGCCATGTGACCATGATCACGGCTCTAACTTGGGATCAATTGAGAAACAACCCTAATTAAGCTTGGTCATCAAATTTTTATAATCCACATATGTTGAACTGGCTACTTTGTGATCAAATTGTTCAATTTCTCGTAGACAAACCATCATCCTTGCTTCGATCTCACTTGCAATTCCATCGACACGGAGGCGGGAGAAAACGGTACTCTTCGCACCATTGATTTAATGGCGCGCTGTGAAGGAGAAACGATCGATCCTTCAATGATTCTGTACTTCTTTGAGTGTCAACTGCAGAGACACTGGGCTTCTTGACATGGCGAGACACCAAATCTCGAGGCAACAATTTTCCAGGGGGACTGCTCGTCATCTTCACGCAACTGAGTCAACCTAACCAACTCAATTACCTATCGGGATCGAGCATCGAAACTCCAAAGGCCTAAGTACAAGGTAGGACGCTTTACGGGACTGTGCGCCAGAGTCGATCGAGAGGCATCACGTAAAGCCGGTCTTCATAATTGTAAGACCTTGATCCCATAGTGAAAGCTACCCCCGCAATAAAACGCTTCCCTAGTGCAACCCTAAGTTTACGTAGTCCTCTGAATTCGGCTCCCGTAATGCGCTCTCCTGCCTTTATCTCAAAAGCGATAACGGATCCATCATCGAATTCGATAACAAAATCAACCTCATCATCGGCCGAAGTGCGCCAATGACCGCAAAGAACTTTCTCGTCAAGCCAAGAGATCTGCTTACGCAGCTCTCCGACGACAAAAGTCTCTAAAACGTTACCAAGCACGGTAATTGCCGTTGCGTCAAAACTTAAAACGCGCTCTAAAGACAACCTCAAAACCCGGGCCGCTAAACCAGAATCTACTACATGAATCTTTGGTTTGGAATTTGCTCTTGTCCTGAGCGTCTTACCCCACGCAGGTAAACGTACGATGAGATAGAGGTCTTCGAGGAGCCGAAGATAGCTTTCTAAAGTCTTCCTGTCAATCTCCAACCCTGCGCCCACCTTGGTAACATTTAGGATCTGTGCAGTTTGGGAGGCCACCGTAGAAAAGAGCCTTTGTAATATTTGACGTTGACGAATTCGAACAAGTTCCACCGAATCACGTTCAATCGATTGCATTATATAGTCATCGAACCACCGATTTCGAGATACGTTTGACGACCGCGAGATCGCCATTGGAAAACCACCCGTAATGATCCTGGCAACATATTCCTGTCTGGTTGAGTCTGATCTTGGCAATGAAGCCACTGTATTTTCCGGATCGTTCAACAACTTTGGAATCAAATTCTCTTCCGAACCCCATATCTCACCTTGCGAAAGAGGCCAAATATTCAATAGGTGCAATCTGCCAGTAAGCGCCTGCGCCGTACGTGGCAAAGTATCAAAGCGTGTGGACCCGGTCATTACCGCGGTTCCGGGTAGCGATCCCTCCCTGTTGAGTCGCGCTTTGATTGCATCTAATACTTCGGGCACATACTGGTACTCATCCAAAAGGATCGGCGTGGAGTCATTCATCGCATTTACCGGACCTGCCTTTACCGCATCTCGAACTACAGGATCATCTAAGTCAATAACAGCCACGCTCAAATTATCTGCAAGTTGAAGAAGTAATGTGGATTTACCAACCGAACGAGGTCCATGCAAGAAGATGACGGGCTCGTCTTCCATGCGATCTAAAGCGACTTTATAGATTCGACGATTAAAAAGAGAACCATAGCTTTCACTCACACCATTATTATAGTGCAGCGAAGGGGGTTAACTACCAAAACGCGAAGGGGGTTAACTACCAAAACGCGAAGGGGGTTAACTACCAAAACGCGAAGCAATAAACATTGATAAGACCAGGAGATTACCAAGGGCGAAAGTCAGATCTTTCGTGCTACGTCTAATCCGCCGTCAATTCATGGGTTACAAGCACGACGTCAACTAACGACATCTCCAAACCACTATCAATAGTCAAATTCAAACCAACGGCCGTTTCTAAATCTAAAATGGCGATATCTAGGAATCCACTTCATCCTTTTAATGGTTCGCTTCTTCGAGCGACTAACCCAAGTTCACCAATTCATGGAGCGGGATTCCAAAGAAGCTTCGCAAAATGGCCGTCAGCCTGCACGACACCCTCTTGCTAGAGGGCGTTTCCCAAGTCGTAAGCTTGCTTTAAAGAGTGCAGCACAATGTCCTCTTTACCAGGGAACGCATTTGCCATGGAAGCATAACCGAAACGAGAGTTACCTCAACGAAGACCTCAAAGCCACCAAGTACATTTTGCAACTTTAGAGGTGTCGCCCATCCCGTATCCAATTTACGTTGGCACGAGGGGTATAGGCCGATACAACAAAACAGCGAAATGAGGTATATAAGGGCCTCAGCTGAAACTGCTTCCCAACTTGCTTCGGAAAAACCCATGCTTCGAGTCGATCCACATAAGGGGATTTACCTGTAGTACTGCCGACGAACAGAAGAGTCAAAAAAAATATCCAGCTATGAATGAATAAAAAATTTGCCGGTTAGAAACAGATATCGAAATTCAGCTATAGAATCAACCGTGGATACAGAATACAAAAGTGCTCCCATGCGGTCGTTTACACGTTCTCACCTCGCATGAGGGCATCAAAGTAAGTTTTAAAGGCCCACTCATATCGAGCGTGGCCGGTCTAACGACAAAGACAAAATGAAGTGTGAGTACGAAATGATTGCCATCCGTGCAGCCCGATACAAAAGCCAGACTCCAAATCAATGAGTCGATTTGTAACTAATTCGAAGCTCACGGGACTATCTGAAAAACTCACTTTAGGTAAAAGTTACCAATGAAGCTAGTGGGAAATAAGTCTCTAGCTGTCAGTAACACTTTTATGCAGATTGGAACCGCGTGAAACAACCAACACGACCAGAGCTTTCGGGAAACTTCGGAATGGTCTCCGCTACACATTGGCTGGCGGCAGGCGCCGCACTTTCAATGTTGGAAAAGGGCGGTAATGCATTCGATGCTTCCGTTGCCGGTGCCCTCGTTCTCCAAGTAGTAGAGCCCCACCTAAACGGACCTGGAGGCGAAGTCCCAATAATGATCTATGAAGCGGCAAAGGGTAACGTCTCCGTTATCTGCGGCCAGGGGCCACTACCGAGTGCAGCGAATATAAAGACTCTCACTGACTCTGGCTTAATCCAAGTACCGGGCACCGGTCTCCTACCAATATGTGTCCCGGGAGCCTTCGGAGCATGGATGCTTCTCCTAGAGGAGTTCGGAACGCTAGATCTTGAAACGATCATGGCACCTGCGATCGGCTATGCATCCGGTGGATTTCGATTACTCGATCGAGCAGCATCTACTATCGAGGCGAACCGAGACCTCTTTACTAACCATTGGAAGAGTTCAGCCGAGGTATACCTTTTAGCCTCTGGCGCCGCACCAGCCGGTGGAGGAATTTGGAAGAACCCTACCCTAGCTAACACCTATCAAAGGATCGTCTCAGAGGCAAAGTCATCAAGTGGCAACCGAGAGAGCCAGATAGCGCGAGCCAGGGAGGTCTTCTACACGGGATTTGTCGCTGAAGCAATCGACGCCTACGTTGGCAATAACTCAGTGATGGATGATAGCGGCTCGGCCCATACCGGCTTCCTAAGTGGACAAGATATGGCCGGGTGGCTACCTACCATTGAGAAGCCATTATCCGTGAACTACCACGGCTACGAGGTATTCAAGACTGGTCCGTGGGGTCAAGGGCCCGTCTTTCTCCAACAGCTAAATCTTCTCAAGGGCTTCGATATTTCATCAATGAACCCAAATTCAGCTGACTTCGTCCACCTTGTGGTCGAAGCAGCGAAGCTAGCCTTTGCCGATCGCGATGCCTACTACGCCGACCCAAAATACGAAAACGTTCCTCTCGAAGTTCTCCTTTCGGAAAGTTACGCAGAGATGAGACGGGGGCTAATCTCGCATGAGGCTTCCATGGAACTTCGCCCGGGAAGCATCGCCGGCAAGACGCCTTGGTATCCTGGCGAAGACCTAATTGGAGTTGGAAGCTTGAAGGCGGGTACCGGCGCACCTCCGGATCCAATAGGCAAAGACACGTGCCAAATCGATGTCGTAGACAACAAGGGCAATATGGTCTCAGCGACCCCATCGGGAGGTTGGCTACACGGTGGACCGTGCGTGCCAGGGTTAGGATTTTCACTTTCCACTAGAGGACAGATGTTTTGGCTTGACGAAAATTCCCCGACTGCCTACAAAGGCGGGCGTAGGCCACGGACTACGCTTAGCCCAACAATGGCCTTAGGTGGGAAGGCAGGAGACATAGCCTTTGGAACCCCAGGTGGTGACCAACAGGATCAATGGACACTTACCTTCTTCCTTCGCAAAGTTCACTTCGACATGAACCTCCAGCAGGCCATCGACTCCCCCGCCTTTCACACCTCGCACTTCCCATCCTCCTTCTATCCCCGCGAAGCACACATCGGTCGCATCGACGTAGAATCACGATTCGGCCAAGTTGAAATAGACCGACTGAAAGATATGGGGCACAAGGTATCTGTTGCTGAACCATGGGGTCTAGGTCGTATTTGCGCAGTTGGCAAATCAGATAGCGAATTGATTGCCGCTTCTGATCCCCGACAAGATCAGGCCTATTCGGTCGGTCACTAGAATTCCACCGATGACAAAACTAAGGGCAGTTTCAAGGCCGGGGCCACTACGAGTCGAGATAGCAAGTGCTATCAAAGAACTTATTGTCAGAGGTGGTTATAAGTTCAATCAGCATCTCATCGAATCTGAACTCGCCGCGCAACTTGGCGTCAGTCGACTGCCCGTTCGTGAGGCTTTACAGGATCTGTCCCGGGACGGCTGGGTTGACCTCAAGGTCGGCTACGGCGCATTCGTCCACACGCCATCGGCTAGGGAGATCGATGAAGTCTTTAGCGTAAGAACTGCCCTAGAGTCAGAGGCTGCCTATCAAGCCGCCGAACGGGTAAAAAATCAATTAGCCAACGAAGAAGAGCTAGAAGACTTGAAGGCGATCCTTCAAGTCGGATCGGCAGAAGCTAACCATGGCGTCGACACCGAGATCGTCGATCACAACGCCCAATTGCACTCTGCAATCATCAACCTATCTGGAAACCACGTCCTCTCCGAGATGACAGCAGCTATCGAGGCTAGGGTGAGATGGTACTTTTCAGCTATCGCCGTAAAAAGGGCTCCTGCTTCATGGGAGGAACACGGTGGCGTCGTAGAGGCGATACTCCATGGAGATTCAGATCGAGCACGTTCTTTGATGTCCGCCCACTGCGAAAGAAGTCGCAAAGGGCTACTTGACCTACCAAGCGCCACCGAAAATACCGATTAGCGGTATGTTACATAAGGTTAGCTACCGCTTCACCAGGGAAAGAATAGGGGTAGAAACACGAGAGGCTTACTGGCACTCCTCGCCAAATCCAGTTCCCCGAGAAGCGGCGTTCGATTACTACTTACTAACGAGAAGACCCGCTTCCTGAAGTCGGTGACACCTCACCATATGCTCACCTAGACCCAACGAAGTGTTTGAACTCGAGTCTTCCGAACGCATTACCATCAGAGCAGGGTGTTCTTCCAGGCACCTTGAATCTGCGAGAGGACACCGAGGGCTCAAGGCGCATCCAATAGGAGGACTGAGCGGATCGGGGGGATCGCCAGGGAGCGTGGACCTTTCGCGGCTACGCTGGAGGACCGGATCGGGCACCGGAACGGCTTCGAGAAGCGACTTAGTATAGGGATGGCTACCATCGACTAGAACCGTATCTCGACGGCCAATTTCAACTATCTCGCCTAGGTACATAACAGCGACGCGGTCACATAGATGTTCAGCTACTCCTAAATCGTGCGTGATAAAGAGGCAGGAAAATCCTAACTCTTGTTGGAGATCAACTAGCAAATTGAGGATGCCCGCTTGGACTGAGACATCGAGAGCCGATACCGGCTCATCAGCAACCAAAAGAGCCGGCGAGAGGACCAGCGCTCTCGCCAATCCAACTCTTTGGCGTTGCCCTCCAGACATCTCACCTGGGTACCGCTCGAGGACACTCCTAGATAGACCTACCTTGTCTACGACCTCTTCAACTAACTTACGCCGCTCACTACGCCCTGCAATTCCGTGAATCGCTAGCGGATGCCCAATCAATTGTCCGACACTCATTCTGGGATTTAGAGAAGAGTATGGATCTTGAAAGACCATTTGAATCTGCCGGCGATACGGTCGCATAGCCCGCCTTGAAAGGTGCGTTATATCAACGCCATCGATCAAAATCCTGCCAGCTGTGGGCTCAAGTAGTCGGACTACGGCCTTCCCAACAGTCGTCTTTCCGCTACCGGTTTCACCAACAAGACCCAGAATCTCTCCCTTTGCCAACTCTAAATTGACATCCCTCACGGCATTTACAGTGCCACCCGGAACGGAAAAGCTAACGCTCAATCCATCGATTTCTAGCAGTGGAGAGGTCAATTTAGTACTCCTGCATCTTTGTAGAGCGGATGTAAACATGCCACCTGGTGCCGACTTGACAATTCACTCATAGCCGGTTCTCCCTCCAAACAGTCGGATTCAGCAAATGTACAGCGATCAGAAAAAACACAACGATCCGGCTGACTTCGCACCACCGGTACGGTTCCAGGTATGTCAGCCAACTTCCGACGGATACCATCGGATCGTCGTGGCACTGCATTCAAGAGACCATTCGTATAAGGGTGTGATGGATTTGCAAATAGGTCACCAACCTCCGCCCGTTCTACTGGTGAACCTGCATACATAACTACCACGCGGTCGGCCAAGTCAGCTACCACACCCAGATCGTGGGTTATAAGTAAAACCCCGGTATCACTTTCGCTACGGAGCTCTCTTACGATCTCAAGCACTTGGGCCTGCGTAGTAACGTCTAGAGCCGTCGTTGGCTCGTCGAGAATTAAAAACTTCGGATTACAGCTAAGGGCGATAGCAATCATGACGCGTTGCCTCATACCGCCGGATAACTGGTGGGGATACGCTTTAGCACGCTGCTCCGGAGCAGCGATGCGCACCTTTCCCAAAAGATCTATCGCCCGTCGCGCGGCATCGCTTCTCGAGATCTTTAAGTGGAAGCGAAGAGTCTCTGCTATCTGATCACCAACCGTGAAGGCTGGATTCAATGATGTCATCGGCTCCTGAAAGACCATCCCGATCTCTTTGCCGCGAATCGATCTCACCACAGAATCTGCCGACGACAGAAGCTCTACACCGTTGTAGCGAATGCTTCCAGTAGCTTTAGCCGTAGGTGGAATCAGCTTCATTACAGCAAGTGCTGACAGCGATTTCCCACAACCAGACTCACCTACTAAAGCTACGATCTCCCCGGCTGCCACCGAAAGATTCAAACCACGAACAGCTCTTACCGCGTCAGTCGCAGTACCAAAGCTTACGTTGAGATCCTCAACTTCGAGGAGCTTTTCCAATCTCGCCTCCTAGCCGATTGAGGGATCGAGCGCATCACGCAATCCATCGCCAAAAAAGTTAAAACAAAGTGTTGTTAGTAGAATCGCTAAACCCGGAAGTACTGCAAGCCAGTAGTCCTGGTAAAGGTAAGTTTGCGCCGTGGCTAACATACTTCCCCAAGCGGGAGTCGGGGGTTGGACTCCCACTCCGAGAAATGATAGCAAAGCCGATCCTAAGATGGCTCCTGGTATCGCTACGCTTACTTGTACCACGAGTGGACTGAGCATATTTGGAAAGAGATATCTCACCAAAATCGTAGGGTCAGATGCCCCACTCGCGACTGCAGCCTGCACAAATTCTTGCTCTCTAAGGCCCAGAGCTTCAGCACGTGCAATGCGAATAACCCCTGGAATTTGTGCGATTCCTAGAGCCAAAATAGCGTTACGGAGCGATGGTCCAAGGATTGCCGCTAGCCCTACAGCAATTACTAGGAACGGGAAGGAAAGAATGACATCTGTTATCCTCATTATTACAGAATCGACCCAACCTCGGTAATAACCAGAGATAATTCCGATAGGTACCGCAACGGCAGTTCCTAGAAGGGTCGCAACTACGCCAACTTCAAGGGTGGATTGCGTTCCATATATGAGCCTCGAAAAGGTATCCCTTCCAAGCTGATCGGTACCAAGAAAGTGGCCGGACGAAAACGGTGCGACCAGAAGGTGTGTGAAGTCGGTAGCAGTTGGGGAATACGCAGTTAAAACGGGCGCAAATATCGCCATGAAAAGGATCAAGACGATTCCGGACCCTCCAACTACCGCCGCTTTCCGCTTCGTAAAAACCCTGAGGCGCCTCCTTTGAGGGCGCGCTTTGGGCGATACAACTGATATGTGTGTCACTTTGATGCCCCCACTAAACGAACGCGCGGATTCAAGTAGCTGTACGCCACGTCTACCAGAAAGTTGATGACTATGTAAGAGACCGCGATCAATAGCGCTAACGCCTGCAGCGTTGGATAGTCCCGTTGAAATACCGAATCAATAGTGAGTTGGCCGATACCGGGAAGTAAAAATACCTGCTCGGTAACTGCCACTCCAGATAGGAGTACTCCGAATTGAAGGCCAATGATAGTTACAACTGCAGTGACGCTGTTACGAAGTGCGTGCTTTCCAATAACGGCTCTCTCGGGGAGACCCTTAGCGCGAGCCGTACGAACGTAATCCGACCTCAACGTCTCGAGCATTCCCGACCGCATCTGTCGCATCAAAATCGCAGCGACGCCAGAACCGAGCACCACGACTGGCATAACCATATCTTTCAAGTTTCCAATCGGACTTGAAA
>JAKAZZ010000088.1 GCA_021826315.1 Actinomycetes bacterium | reverse complement strand
GAGGTGTAATCGCCAGCTACCACGGTGTGGATCCGTCAAGTGTCTTTGTGGCTAATGGCTCTAATGAAGTCATTCAGACCATCCTTCTCACCTACGGTGGGGCAGGAAGGCGTTCTGCCTCTTTTGAACCAACCTATGCCATGTACGAGACTATCTCAAGAACCACTGGTACCTCGTACTTCGCATTTGAGCGTGACGCCAACTTTCTAATCGATGGAAAGTCGGCGATTTCGCAATTTGACGATAATGAGATCGACGTTGGATTTTTATGTTCACCCAACAATCCAACGGGTCTTCTCGAAGATCTGGATATTGCGCTGCAACTCTCTTCCGATGGTAAACGATTAGTGGTGGTTGATGAGGCGTATGGCCAATTTAATGAAGTAGATTCGGTGCAATTTGCCAAGGGTCACTCCGGAATCGTTGTAATTCGTACCTTCTCTAAGATTTGGTCTATGGCAGGGTTGAGGGTCGGTTATGCCATCGGTGATCCCCACGTTATTGAAAATCTTTGGAGCGTCTGTCTTCCATACCACTTCGACACTTCGAAGGCGAAACTCGCTGAACTTGCGTTTGAGTACGTCGATGAGATGGAGGCAAGAGTAGGTTTCCTTCGCGCGGAACGCGATCGAATCATGGACTTTTTTGAGACCCTACCAGTTACCTATTGGCGCTCATCGGCAAACTTTATCCTCTTTAGACCCGATAGCATCGATGGTCACAAGCTTTGGGAGATGCTCCTCGAGAGGTCGATTTTGGTTCGTGACTGGTCGCGTTGGCCTCGTCTTGATAACTGTCTACGAGTTACCGTGGGTACGGCACACGAGAACGACCTCTTCATGGAGGCTTTGGGTGACATCCTGTAGTTCAGGTAGGGCCAATAGAGAGATTATGGGAGTGAGATAATGGCAGATAGGGCTTCGAGCGTTAGTAGGGTGACCAAGGAGACCCAGATAGAGGGGTACGTTAGGATTGAGGGAAATGGCGCTGCCAAAGTCGACACCTCAATCCCGTTCTTTGATCACATGCTCAATCAGCTTGCAAAGCATTCAGGTATGGATCTTTCGTTAGAGTGCACCGGTGACGTCGAAGTCGACGCACACCACTTGGTTGAAGATGTCGGCATAGTTACAGGGCAGCTTTTGAAGGGCGCACTCGGCGATAAGGTCGGGATCGCTCGTTTTGCATCGTTGGCTCTTCCTCTTGATGAAGCATTGGTAGATGTTTCGATCGACCTGTCTGGACGGCCATTTCTCTACTACGGAATCGATCATTCGGGCCAATATCCACTGGGAACTCCGCCATTCGATCCTCAACTCTCCGAAGAGTTTTTCAGGGCGTTTGCCTTTGCCGCTGATATCTGCCTCCATATTGACCTTCGCAGGGGAAGAAATTCCCACCACATAGTCGAGGCGACCTTCAAGGCAGTGGCTCGTACCATAAGGTCGGCAGCGCAAGTTATCTCAAATGATCTTCCATCTACAAAAGGAAAGCTCTAAACATCTATATCGACGTCGCTTCTGCCGTCTGAGACTCAAAACCTAGGAGAACTATTGCCACGGACGAAACTTGCCCTTCTTGACTACGGAATTGGAAATTTAAGAAGTGTGGCAAAGGCGCTGAATCATGTGGGGGCCGATGTTGACGTAATCGAGGGGTCGATAGATCCGAAGCAATACACCGGTATTGTCCTTCCGGGCGTCGGTCACTTTGGAGCCTGCGTCAATGCTTTGAGGCAGTTCGGCTTTGATGAACTCGTCTACCGTAGCGTAGAGGATGATGTTCCTCTGCTAGGCGTATGTGTAGGTTTGCAAATGCTATTTGAAGGTTCTAGCGAATCCCCAGAGACGGAAGGCCTTGGGCTTCTGCCGGGAAGGGTACTTCGCTTCGATGGTCAAGAGCGAGTTCCTCAGATGCAATGGAACACAATATCAATCAAGGATGAATTTAAAGATTCGCGTCTGTTCAAAGGTGTTGCAGATGGTAGGTGGATGTACTTCGTACACTCCTACTATGCACCAGTTGGAGATTTTACTTCGTCGACGTCCAGCTACGGAGTGGCATTTAGCGCGACGATCGAAGTAGGCAATCTCTTCGCTACACAATTTCATCCAGAGAAGTCGTCCAAAGAGGGTCTGAGGCTCTTGGAGAACTTCATTTCAATTTCGACCATTGGCAATTGAAAAGATAATCCCCCGAAGGAAAAGTATTTCTAGATGTATTTAATTCCCGCAATTGACCTCCTTGATAAGAGTTTTGTCCGACTTCGAAAGGGCGACTACAGCGATGTCACTACGTATGGTGATCCAATTGAGTGGGCTAAAAAATTCGTGAGTCAAGGTGCCTCGCACCTCCACATCGTTGATCTTGATGCGGCACGTCAGGATGGCAACAACGACTCAACCATTTCGAGTTTGATCGATGAACTGTCGGGGTCGAACCTTCGGATCGACGTTGGTGGTGGAATTAGAAGTGCGAAGAGAGCTCTCCAGCTATTAGATCTTGGAGTGGATCGCATTGTCGTTGGAAGCAGGGCGATTTCATCGCAGAGTTTCGCGAGGGAACTGTCATCCTCGATACCGGGAAGGGTCTGGATCGGTCTTGACTACCGCCGGGTTGATTCGCAGATCCTTTGCGCAGTCGAAGGGTGGACCATCGACTCAGATCTAACTCTAGAAGTTGCGCTCGACAGATTTATAGACGACGGTGTCGCCGGCTTTGTGCTGACGGATATCTCACGCGATGGAATGTTATCGGGTCCGGACGCCGAAACCCTAGCTATGGCGGCAAAAATTATCGCGGGTCGATGTGAGCTAGTCGCATCGGGTGGGGTGAGCCAATTGGACGATCTTGACCTCCTTGCATCTCGCGTTGGAGCGAAATCGCTCTATGGAGTCATCAGCGGCAGAGCAATAGCCGAAGGAAAGCTCGATCTAGCGGAAGGTTCAAAGCGTTGCGCAGCGTACGAATAATACCGTGTTTGGATATTGATGCTGGAAGGGTAGTAAAAGGGACAAACTTCGTCGATCTGACCGATGCAGGTGACCCTGTCGAGCTTGCCGCATTGTACGACGCGGCGGGAGCTGACGAAATCGTATTTTTAGATATTACGGCCTCATCTTCATCGCGACCAATCACATTGGATCTCTTGTCGCGCGCCGCTAATGAGGTCTTCATCCCACTGACTATTGGTGGGGGAGTACGCAGTATCGATGATGCCAGGCAGCTCCTTCGAGCCGGTGCTGATAAGGTTTCGCTCAATTCCTCGGCTATTGCAAGGCCGGCCCTAGTGAGCGAGATTGCCAATGAATTTGGTTCACAATGTGCCGTGGTGGCGATCGATGCGAAGTTTAATGGCTCATTTTACGAGGTCTATACTCACGGTGGAAGAAACGCTACTGGGTTAGAGTTAGGAACTTGGGCGAAGGTGGCAGAGACGCTCGGCGCCGGTGAACTTCTGGTAACTTCCATGGATCGCGATGGAACTAAAGAAGGTTTCGATATTGGGGCGTTAAGGCGGGTCGCTGAGCTCACGTCGATTCCAATAATAGCTTCTGGTGGAGTCGGCAAAGTGGAGCACTTTTTAGAAGGAGCTCACGTAGACGGAGTGACGGGTCTTTTAGCGGCTTCTGTGTTTCACTTTGGTCAATTGTCGATTTCGCAGGTAAAGAGGTATCTATCAAGCAACTCCGTAGTTGTTAGGCCGGCGCAAGGGTTATAAATCAATAGTCGTATAAGTCAAATAGACTTGACGCTTTAGGTAATTTAGGGAAATTCTATGCAAGAGTCCAAGTTAGCAATAACGATGTTGGCTGACCGCGTTTTGGTTACCACGCCTCAAAGTGAAGGTGAACGCCAATCTAGGTCGGGCATTTTGATACCGGCAACCGCTGCCGTTGCTAAGCGTTTAACTTGGGCGGAGGTTGTCGCAACTGGACCATTGGTTCGAAGTGTGTCCAATGGCGACAAGGTCCTCTTCAATCCGGAGGATCGTTTTGAGGTAGAAGTACAAGGCGAGGATTACGTGATGTTGAGAGAGCGCGACATCCATGCAGTTGCATCTACCCGCATCGATACTGAAACGGGGCTATATCTATGACAGTCGAACTCTCGGCGGTAAAGTTCAATCAGGACGGGCTAGTCCCGGCGATTGTGGTCGACGCTGCCACAAAGGATGTCCTGATGATGGCTTGGATGAATAGCGAGTCACTCCAGCTCACGCTTAGCGAAGGCGAGACGTACTTCTATTCGAGGAGTAGGTCGGAGCTTTGGCACAAAGGAGCCACTTCTGGCTCTACTCAAGAGGTGGAAGAGATCTACTACGACTGTGACGGCGATACCCTCTTAGTCAAGGTGCGCCAAAATGGTAGTGGTGCATGCCATACCGGCAGCTACAGCTGTTTTACAAATCGCCTAGACGCCAAGTAGCGTTAGGACAAGGAGACGACTTTGTACTTCCCAACCTACGATGACTTTGCAAGTAAGGCTCTCAAATCACGTATAGTTTCGCTGCGTCGTTCACTCATTGCGGATCAAGTAACTCCAGTGACCCTTTATTCGACGTTGAAGGAGCTAGGTGGGGCAACTTTCCTCTTTGAATCAGTTGAGCAGGGTGAGCGTTGGTCGCGGTACTCCTTCATAGGTCTCCGCCCACTTGCTTCTATTACTTCTAAAGGCGGAACTATTAGCCTTACAGGGGAGGCCGCAGAACTCATTTCTGACCTCTTCGACGAAAGCGTGGGACTTCTCGAGAATCTGAACAGCCTAGTTATGGGCCTTGAATTCGATGACAATGAAGAACTGCCACCTCTAAACTCTGGATTCGTAGGCCATATAGGGTACGACGTCATTCGTGAGGTCGAAGAGATCGGTGAGGTGCTACGTGACTCTACTGACTTTCCAGATGCCCTTCTTCATCTGATCGGCGATGTGGTGGCCTTTGATCACCTACTGCAGCGGCTAACCGTGATCTCTAACGTAGCAGTTTCAAGTGAGGCAACTCCCGAGGAGATTAATGCGGCGTACCAAAGGTGCCAAAGCCGTATCCAAGAGATAGTGGACTCTTCATCGACCGGATTTTTGCCGCCACTTGATGTTGAAGATCTCACTTCGACGGGCAAATTTGAATCTTTATCCGTCGTCCCCTCCTCTGAAATGTATAAGAGATCGGTGGAAGTCGCCAAGGAACACATTCTCGACGGGGATATATTTCAGGTAGTCCTATCTAAGCGATTTTCGTTCGAACTAAAGGTGGATGCACTAACCCTGTATCGACTGCTTCGGGTCAAAAACCCCTCACCGTATATGTACCTTATCGAATCCCCTTCGATCACGATCGTAGGATCTTCGCCCGAGCCTCTGGTACGGGTTGAAGCTGGAAGGGTTATTTCGCGACCAATCGCAGGAACTAGACGACGAGGAAAGAGTGACTCTGAAGATGCGCTCTTAGCTAGCCAGCTTATGGAGGATCCGAAGGAGCGAGCTGAGCACACAATGTTGGTTGATCTTGCGCGCAATGATCTAGGGCGTATCTCCGTAGCGGGCAGCGAAACAATCGATGAATTAATGACATTGGAGCGCTATTCGAGAGTTATGCACATTACGTCACAAGTATCGGTTGCGCTCGATAAAAGGTACTCTGCAGTCGACGTTTTGCGAGCCACGATGCCTGCTGGAACGGTATCGGGCGCGCCGAAGGTACGCGCGATGCAGATAATAAACGACCTCGAGGTGGTAAAGCGCGGTCCATATGCTGGAGTCGTTGGCTACTTGGATTTGAGTGGCAATATGGACGTTGCTATAGCTATTAGAACGGTCTTCGTTGAGCCTAACGGGCGAGGCCATATTCAAGCTGGAGCGGGAGTAGTATTCGACTCGATCGCGGAACTCGAAGACAAAGAGTGCGACAATAAAGCCAGGGCGCTCCTAGAGGCCGTTGAGGTGGCAAATCGCCTATCAACGAAGCAATGAGCACTCTAAATCTTGGCCAGTTGCGGCGAATCGGTAACGTTTATTCTAGCTAAGTCATGCTAATAAAGGCATATTTGCCAAATTCGATTCACATTTATATGGAACAATTGAATTTTTGAGCGCGTAAATTACGCTTCGTGTTTCATGAAATGTGACTCATTCCTTTTTGTCAAGACTCCGAAGTAACATATCAATTAAATTAATCTTGTTCGAATGGACAAAAGATATTCGGTGGTTGTCGATAACTTCAAGTTTGCCATGCATCAGAGCCTCCAAGTTGTAACGGACACTAAACAATTAGCGGACGACCCAAGGGTCATTGTGCGATAATTTAGCTGATACGGCGATCTAGCAATGGGGCGTATCGCTGTGTTAGTAAAGTTACCTTTACGTGGGGGTTGTAAATGGCTATCGATGGATCTAATCCCGACAACGTCGGAATAATGGACGAAGATACCGCTCAACTTCATGCTCTTGGATATGCTCAAGAGTTGAAGCGCGGACTTGGTGCATTCTCCAACTTTGCGGTCTCTTTCACAATCATCTCGATTCTTTCGGGATGTCTGACACTATTTGGATTTGGTATGACAACCGGTGGTCCCGCCGTAATGGTTTGGGGCTGGGTGTTTGTCGGAATTATGACAACGATCGTGGGCCTTGGAATGGCGGAGATCTGCTCTGCGTACCCTACAGCCGGCGGTCTCTACTATTGGTCAGCAAAACTTGCCAAGACGAACGCTGCTGCGTGGTCTTGGTTCACGGGATGGTTCAACCTCCTCGGTCAGGTTGCAGTAACTGCAGGTATTGACTTTGGATTTGCACTCTTTTTCACTGCATTTCTCAATCTAACCACGGGTGTAACTGCCGACAAGCACGCGGTACTGTTGAGCTTCGCGGGAATCTTGCTCGTCCACGGCTTGCTCAATCAGTTCGGACAAAAGGTCGTTGCTTTTCTCTCTGACGTATCCGTTTGGTGGCACGTAATTGGCGTTTTGGTCATCGTCATAACCTTGGCTTTGGTTCCATCTCACCATGCGAGTGCATCATTTGTATTTACAAAGTTAGTAAACCAAACTGGCTTCAAGTCTTCGTTCTACGTGGTCCTCATAGGCCTCCTTATGGCTCAATATACCTTCACTGGATATGACGCCTCTGCGCATATGTCTGAAGAGACTATCAATGCCGCGGTTAGTGGCCCCAAAGGTATCGTCAACTCCATCCTCGTCAGCCTTGCCGCTGGTTTTGTTTTGATCGTTGGAATCCTCTTTGCAATCCACGGTAACTACAACAGCGCAATAGCTTCGAGCACTGGAGTTCCGCCTGTTCAGATATGGATCGATGCTATCGGTCGTAAGGGTGGAGAGCTTCTCCTGCTAGTTGCTATGGTTGCTCAGGGTTACTGCGGCATGGCATCAGTGACCGCAAACTCGCGAATGATCTATGCCTTCTCTCGTGACGGCGCGGTTCCTGGCTCTAACTTTTGGCACCACATCAACCCCAAGACTCGTACGCCAACGCGGTCAATCTGGTTTGCAGCCGTCTTCGCATTTCTTCTTGGCCTTCCGTATGAGTGGAGTGCTACTGCTTATGCGGCGGTTACCTCGATTGCAACCATTGGCCTTTACATCGCTTATATCATTCCTACCCTTCTTCGTCGCCTCAATAAGGGTGCCTTCAAGGAAGGGCCGTGGAATCTTGGCAAGTGGAGCGCTCTCGTTGGATGGATAGGAGTTGCGTGGGTGGTCTTTATCGCAATCCTCTTCATGCTCCCGACCCTTTCGCCCATTACCAGAAGCAACTTCAACTATGCCCCTGTGGCAGTATTAGTCGTACTAGCGTATGCGGGTATCTATTGGTTCGTGAGTGCGCGCAATTGGTTTACTGGCCCGAAGGTACAGGGTGACCTTGCTGAATTGGCGCAGATTGAAGCTGAACTCAAGGCCGAAGCCGAAGAGTAGGCCGTAGTAAGTGCATAACGGTAGACGTTTCTAAGTTAGGAAGCGCCATCCAATCGGGTGGCGCTTAAAAGTGTAAAAGGGCTATTTGGGGGTACATTTATGGCAGAATTATTTCACAGCAATCGTAAGGCAAAGCTTGACGTCGACACCCTGCGCTCCGAGGTAGAGAGGGGCGATATCGATACAGTAATAGTTGCCTTTACCGATATGCAAGGGCGTCTTAGTGGAAAAAAGATATCTGCCAACTTCTTTATCTCAGATGTTTTGACCCATGGTACTGAGGGGTGCAACTACCTCCTCGCGGTCGATGTCGATATGAATACCGTAAAGGGATATTCGATTAGCTCTTGGGAGCGCGGTTATGGTGACA
>JAKAZZ010000087.1 GCA_021826315.1 Actinomycetes bacterium | reverse complement strand
AGGTGGAGACCTGGGGCACGTCCGGGAAGTACGGTTCCAGTGGTTGCGGTCTTACCATGGCGTACCAGAATCAGGGTAGTGGTGGAATCTGGCTTTGCTTCGCTACCATCTGCTACTGGTCCATCCCCGGTCGCAGTTTGGTTTTGAGTACTTTCTTGGGGTGGAATGGCTATTTCCTTCTATCGATACCGACGCCAAAAGAATCTCCTTCGACGTGGAAGTTGCTTGAGCTGTACGCAATGCTTCAGGTAAATGCTATCGCCGTTATTTAGATTTTCGCACTTGATTCGGTCAATTTAGCACCCTAGTGAGAGCGGGGACTTGAGTTGATAGTTCAAGATATTTGAATTTGACGAAGCAGCACAACAAAAAAAGAAACTCCAACCTGGGCCGGAGTTTCCTTTTCAACTTTTAACTATCGCCACTGAGGCAATGTGTGACTCTCTGCTAACTTTGATGAACTCGAAGATTAGCAGAGAGTCGAACTTAGTGTTAGTTGAGTCGCTCGATGACCATAGCCATACCCTGACCGCCGCCGATGCACATCGTCTCAAGCCCGAAGGTCTTATCTAGGGTCTGGAGATCATTGATGAGGGTGGTCATGATTCGTGCGCCAGTCATTCCAAAGGGGTGACCGAGGGCAATCGCGCCTCCATGTGGATTTAGTTGATCCTCGATTGAGATCTTCGTCTCGCGCGCAATTGGAATAACTTGAGCCGCAAAGGCCTCATTGAGCTCAACGATATCGATATCCGAGATCGACATCTTGGCTAGGGCTAGTACCTTGCGAATGGCTTCGATTGGTCCTACGCCCATGATTTCGGGTGCGAGGCCAGATACCGAAGATGCGATGATGCGGGCGAGGGGCTTGAGGCCTAACTCGGCGGCCTTGCTAGCGGACATCACCATTACTGCTGCAGCGCCGTCGTTCAATGGGCATGCGTTACCAGCGGTAACTCGACCATCTTCGCGGAAGGCCGGCTTGAGGGAGGCAAGGGCTTCTAGGGTGGTGCCTGCTCTTGGTCCATCGTCCTTCGATACCACTGTCCCATCGGGTAGGGTCACAGGAGTAATCTCTCTGTCGAAGAAGCCGTTTTGTTGCGCAGCCACGGCTCGATCTTGGGATAGCTTTGCAAACTCATCCATATCTTGACGTGTCACGTTGTACATATCTGCAACGTTTTCTGCGGTCATACCCATTGGTATGTACATCTGGTTTATGAAGTCGTCCCGGCTCTTGTCGGTGAACCTGGGGTTCATATCTTTTCCGCTGAAGCCAACGCCCAGGGTACGGGTAACGCTCTCTACCCCTCCTGCGACGAAGACGTCTCCTTCACCGGCGGCAATTGCGTGAAAGGCCATTCGGATCGACTGTAGCGACGAGGCGCAGAAGCGGTTAACGGTGGTACCAGGTACCGAGTCGGGAAGTCCAGCTAGAGCTGCGACGTTTCGGCCTAGGTTCATCGATTGTTCTCCAGCGTGGTTAGCTGCACCGATGATTACGTCGTCTACCTCTGCGGGATTGAGCGACGGCACCTTCTTCATTAGTTCTGCGACTATGAACCCTGCTAGGTCGTCTGCTCGATAGTCGATTAGGGAGCCTTTGTATGCTCTACCTATCGGCGTTCTAGCTGTGGCTACGATTACGGCGTCTTGCATCGTTATGGTCTACCTTTGCCTTTAGTTGCGAATTTGGTACTAGCTGATGCTATCACTTATGATCACGGCGAAAGAGTGAAAAACTATCCCATTGAAACACCTACACTACCGTTGAATTGAATCAAGTCACTAGTTGGGAGGATCCCCTTTGCTAGGCGATAGTTAGTAGCTTCGCAACTCTCTCAGCATGGCCTTTGGCCTTAATTGCATACATTGCCGATCGAATTGTTCTGTTGCTGTCTACGATAAAGGTTGATCTGATTACCCCTTGTACCACCTTTCCGTAGTTCATCTTCTCGCCGTAGGCACCATAAGCTGACATCGTCTCCTTGGTTGGATCTGACAGTAGGTCAAATGGGAGGTTGTACTCATCTTTGAACTTCTTGTGCTTATCGTGAGCGTCTGGTGATATGCCAACTAGTTGATAGCCGGCTTGTTTGAAGCTATCGCTTAAGTCTCGAAAGTCACAGGCTTCAGTGGTACAGCCTGGTGTGAAGTCCTTGGGGTAAAAGTAGACGATCGTCGGACCGTTTTCAAGGAGAGCCGTAAGGCTGATTGTTACGTTATCTTGGTTCTCTAAGGTAAATTCGGGGGCTAAATCCCCCTCTTTCAATATCGCATTGCTCACCATTGTTACCTTAGCCGAGGCGATAGCGGTACTCGGGTGTGATCGGCTCAGAAGATTGTCATACCAACGGAAACTAAAGTGAGAATAGAAGAATTAATGAAGCGAAGATGTTTCACTTTATGAGAAGGTAGAAGTAAATGTTGATCGAACCAGTCGAAGTAGAGCAACCCAAAGTGGTTCTAGCCGTAGGGGCACACCCCGATGACATCGACTTTGGGGCTGGAGGCACCGTGGCCAAGTGGATCTCTGAAGGGGCCGAGGTTCACTATGTATTAGCTACTACTGGACAAAGCGGTGGATACGACGAGTCAATTCCACGCTTCGAGATACCGGGAATCCGTCAGTTCGAACAGAGGGCAGCTGGAGATGTATACGGCGTAAGCTCAATTGAATTTTTAGATTTCATGGACGGATCGGTCGTTGTAACTTCTGAATTGCGCAAGGGGATATCTCGAGCAATTCGTCGGGTAAAGCCAGACACCGTGATCTCTCAGAGCCCAGTACGTAACTTCGATCGAATAGGGGCCAGCCACCCCGACCACCTAGCAACTGGTGAAGCTGCCCTTCAAGCTGTATATCCCGATGCTCGTAATCCTTTTGCCTTCCCTGAACTTCTCGAAGAGGGTTATGCGGCACATTCGGTCTCCCAGGTCTTTCTAATGGCAAGCGCCGAAGTCAACTTTTACGTGGACATAACCTCGACGATCGATAAGAAGGTAGCTGCGATTAGGGAGCATAAGAGCCAGCTAAAGGATCCAGATTCGGTCGAAACCATGGTTCGCAACTGGGCGGCGACCTATGCCAATCGTTTTGCCGGAGCCGAGGGACTGTTAGTCGAGGCCTTTAGGTATGTAAATACCCGATAGCAATTTAAAATTTGGTCCTAACCGCTACTTCGACAGAGAGGCAGCGGTTAGTCGATCGTCTTTTGCCTTTTAGTTGGGTAGTTGCAAGTTGGATTCCTTTATATAGCTTCTGCGATTACGTCGATTAGAAACGTCTTAACTCTCGTCGCCGACCAGGATTTGGCTCTCGAATAGATCTCGGTAAACCCCACCACGCGACAGAAGTTCGCGGTGCTCTCCTCGCTCTACGATCTCGCCAGCCTTTACTACGATAATTTGGTCGGCACTGACGATCGTTGAAAGTCGGTGAGCTATTACGAGGGAGGTCCTTCCTTGAAGTAGGTTGTTCAGGGCCATCTGAACCGCTAATTCATTCTCAGTGTCGAGGTGGCTGGTAGCCTCATCTAGGATTACGATGGCGGGCCTCTTTAGAAAGACTCGTGCTATTGCCAAGCGTTGCCTCTCGCCCCCTGAGAGGCGATATCCTCTCTCGCCCACCACGGTGTCAAAGCCGTCGGGCATCTCCATTATTCGTTGATATATCTGAGCGCCTTTTGTCGCCTCTATCAGCTCTTCTAGGGTTGCTTCGGGTTTGGCATATCTTAGGTTGCTTGCAATTGAATCATGAAATAAAAATGTCTCCTGCGAAACGACTCCTATAAGGTCGCCTAACGACTCGAGTTCGAGATCTTTGATATCGATTCCATCGATCGAGATAGATCCCTCCGTGGGGTCATAGAGGCGCGACAATAGGGCAGCGATAGTTGACTTTCCTGCGCCAGATGGTCCAACTAGGGCACACATCGTTCCTGCTTCAATGGTTAAGTCGACGTTTTTTAGTGTGGTCTCTGGTTGTGAATGTGTCGACTCACCCACGGCAAAGGGCGTTACAAATGGTTTATACGTAAAGGAGACGCCATTGTAGGTGACTTTACCCCTAGGTGATTCAATCCGCTTTGGGTTTGCAGCCTCCACGATGTCACTTTCGAGTTCTAGAACTTCTGCGACCCGATCGAATGAGACTAGTGATTGAGAAAGCGATACTCTGACTGAGGCTAGATCAGTTATCGGCGAATAAAGCGATGATGAGTACTGAGCAAGAGCGATCAAGGTTCCTATCGAGAGTGTGTGCTCAACGGCAAAGCGACCAGCTACAAGATAAACCCCAATCGTACCTATCCCGGTGATAGTTGAAATCGTTGCGTTGTAGAGTCTGCCTGCTACAGCTAGACGCACTCCTGCATCCTTGAGTGTCAAAACCTTTTTTTCATATCGATTCGATTCGATTCCAAGACTTCCAAACAGTTTGACTAAAAGAGCGCCGGATATATTGAGTCGCTCGGTCGAAAATGACGACGTCTCAGCGTTTGCATTCATCTGTGCCCTAGCAAGGGGAGCGATCTTTTTGCCGATCGATCGATCCGCAATGATAAGAAATGGCGCGACCGCCAATGCAACCAGAGTTGCAAGTGGACTTAGGTTTACCATAACTATTAGGACAAAGGTTAGATTTACTACATCGGAGAAGATATTTGAGACAATCGTGATGGCTTGTTGGGAACCTAGGACGTCGTTGTTGATTCTCGATACGACAGAGCCGGTCTGACTAGCGGTGTAAAACGAGATCGGCAGTCGCAGGAAGTGTCGAAAGAGAGCGACTCTAAGGTCGAAGATCAACCCCTCTCCCATCCTTGCGCTGATCCACCGAGTCGCAACTCCGATTCCTGTAGACGATACGTTGACGACAAAGAATAGACCTGTAAGGAGGTAAAGCTCCGAGATAGAGCTTCGAGGGATAGCCTTATCGACGATCGCCTTGGTTATCAATGGCGGAGTTAGGGCCAAGAGGTTCCCGGCTCCGATCAGTAAAACGAATACGATTAAAACCCTTTTGTACTTTCTTATGAACGTCCATGCCCTCTTCGCCGACTCTTTGGTGATTGAGGCGGTGCTGTCGAGGTTGGATACTCTTGCAAATCTCATGTGCATCATTTAAAGACCAAACTTTTGTAATGGAATGGTTAACCCTATTTGTACCTGTCTTTATTCTCAGTAACTCCCCGAGAGCGATTCCTTGGGTAATTTCGAAGCGTTTGGACTGAACTTGCTTCTCTGAGGTAACGCAGTGAGCAAAAGGAGCTCTTGTTGATAGCAAAGAAATCTACTGTTTGTGTGATTACTTGAATTGCGAAGTATTTTTGGTAATACTGCATAAAAGTTAAGTTCATTTCATATTCGAACGATCTAGACGTACAAGGTGATTTTTAATAGCGTTGAAGTGGAAAAAGGTACGAAGTAGAACTCAAATGTGATTTTCGTATCGTAGTTACGGCCCCCATCGCTGCGGAGCTTTAGCTGGAAAAGTGGGAGATCGATGGATAAAAGATTTACGCCCGAAGAGTACGACGAGAAGATGGACTACATCACGTCCATCGAAGAGCTGGTCTCCGATCTTGAAGAAGTGGATGAAGCCTTCTCTCGTACCCTGCTAAAGAACTTTGACTCATCTTCACTTCGTCTTATGGGTTTTCAGGGCGTCAAGGATTACATTCGAACCAATTGGTCACTTTTAGGGCGACTTGCGTTCATGAACTACGCTCTAGACGTCAAGGAGTCCGATAATGAAGATCGCAGTTCAGTGACTGTAGATATCGTGTCAATCGATCATCCATTCTTGGTTGACAGCTACCACGCCACCTTGGATTCGCTTGGATTCGAATATGTCCTTGTGGTTCACCCACTCATAATGGTTGAACGTAATCTCAAAGGAAGGTTTATCCGATGCAATGAAGGCCCTGACCGAAGTGGGCGGTTGGAGTCGTTCGTTCGCTTCGAGGTCTTTGCCGACGGTGATTCAATTGAAAAGTTGCGTAGTGCCTTTGAAAATTCATTTCTATACCTTGAAGCTCTGAATAGCTTTCAGCACTCCGCTGAATATCGTAAATGGCACTTTGACGGAACCATGTCTTCGGCTATGGTCGATTCGGGGATGGTACTGGTTGGTGCAATCGTAGGTGGAAAAAGGCACGGAGTAGTTGAGTTGATGAGCGATCATGAAGTTTCGCTTATCACAAGTCATCGTCGAAGTGAAGGGCCTAGGTTGACCGCAGTGGCATCAAAGGTCATTGAATTTCGACCCTTGGTCGCAGTTGATATGGAATCGAGCGAATCTGAGACCCCTATCACAATGGTCTTAGTGGAGCGCTCTGACGATAAGGGCGTCGACAACCGAGTCTCTGCCGCTGAGATCGCTAGAAGACTCGATATTCATAGTGACTCCTACTCTTACCAAGAACTTCTCGACGTAATGGAGGTCCTTCCAAGGGTAGAGTACAACTTTCGTCCCCTAGAAGAGGTGGCCCAAGTTGTAGCGGGCCTCTTCAATATTGGTGGTGGAAGTCAAATCTCTAGTTTGGTTTCGGCCTTATCCGATTCACATGCTGTGCGAATCTATCTGACGATGGCGATCGACAGATACCGCCAAGACTTAGTCGCTGGTTTGAGCCATGAAATTGAAGTCATAATGCAGATGAAGCCTTACATCCGACTCGGAGCAATCGACGCTAGTTTTGCTCGTTTGGATATCGATCTGGTCTTTCCCGGGCGCGATCTCGTTGCCGATGTGATTGACATAGCAACCGCAATAGTGCTCGTGGCGGATGACTTTACTAAAAAATGGGCCGACAAGCTCGAGGCAGAGTTGTATAGACGTTACGATCGGGATGAGGCACGATTGTTAGCGCACCGCTACAGCTCTGTATTTGACGAAACCTATCAGAGCGACTATTCGGTTGAGGTGGCTTGTGATGATATCGAAAGAATTGAATCGCTGATCGCTGGCAACGGAATTTGGGTCGGGATCACTCGAGAGAGCGATCGTAGGAGCTACTCGAACTACCGCGACGGCGAGCGACTGCGTGTTCGGCTATTGCATAGCGGGGACCGCCGCACTCTCTCGTACCTGTTGCCACTAGTAGAGACCTTTGGAATGACGGTAGTTGAAGAGATACCGTATCACCTTCATTCAAGTCAATTGCGTGATCGAATTTGGATGTACGATCTCGGGGTAGTGCTCAACGAAAGTTTAGGTTCGCTTACCGAACCCAAACTTCGAGCCTTTTCGAAGACCCTTTCAGATGTTCTGGTTAGCAATTTAGATGTTGATCCGTTAAACCAGCTGGCGATTGCCCTAACCGCTACGACTGGTGAGATTGTGATGCTTCGAGCGCTGTGTCACTATCAGAGATTTACAACCAACGGAGCAACGGTCGATGCTGCTAAGGAGGCGTTGGTTCGAAACGGTGCTGCGACCGTCGCGCTTCTTGCCTTCGCTAGAGCTCACTTGGGAGTTTCACCACAAGATGACGCTGAAGCCAATCTACTTATGGAGATCGACAAGCTCTTGTCGTTGGACGACGATCGACAGTTTCGAATCTTTCAGCAACTTGTAAACGCTACTCTTAGATGCAACATATTGAGTAGGGAACGTGAGGGCGATCCAATTGTAATCAAGTTTCGTTCAGGGACGATAGATGGCTTGCCATTCCCGCGGCCATTGATCGAGACCTACGTATTTGGACCGTTTGTCGAAGGAATTCACCTCCGAGCTTCCCTGGTGGCTAGAGGAGGAATTCGTTTTTCGGACCGACTCGATGACTTTAGGACAGAGATACTCGGCTTGATGAAGGCCCAATCGGTAAAGAATGCGGTGATTGTTCCAAATGGCGCAAAAGGAGGTTTTGTAATTCGAAGGAGAGCAGCTGGTTCGGTTGCCCCTGAAGTTGCTTACGAGGCATTCATCGACTCCCTCCTTTCCATCACCGACAATGTCGTCGATGGAAAGGTCGTTCATCCGGAGTCACTGGCAATACTCGACGGCGACGACCCCTACTTGGTAGTCGCCGCTGACAAAGGCACTGCTACCTACTCCGACCTGGCAAATTCGATATCGGAGAGGCGCGGATTCTGGCTCAAAGACGCCTTTGCCTCAGGTGGTTCGATTGGATACGACCATAAGGCGATGGGAATTACAGCTCGAGGAGCGTGGATATCTGTCGTCCATCATTTTCACCGTATTGGAGTCGATCCAGATAAAGATCCTTTCACGGTTGTCGGAGTTGGCGATATGAGTGGCGACGTCTTTGGCAATGGGCTTCTCCGCTCTGAAAAGGCTCGCCTTGTGGCTGCCTTTG
>JAKAZZ010000086.1 GCA_021826315.1 Actinomycetes bacterium | reverse complement strand
ACAAGCCAATAGTAGGAATCACATCTACCCCAGATGGCAAGGGCTACTGGCTAGTTGCATCAGATGGTGGAGTCTTCTCCTTTGGTGACGCTACGTTCTATGGCTCAACTGGCAACCTAAGCCTAAACAAGCCAATAGTAGGAATCACATCTACCCCAGATGGCAAGGGCTACTGGCTAGTTGCATCAGATGGTGGAGTCTTCTCCTTTGGTGACGCTACGTTCTATGGCTCAACTGGCAACCTAAGCCTAAATAAGCCAATAGTAGGAATCACATCTACCCCAGATGGCAAGGGCTACTGGCTAGTTGCATCAGATGGTGGAGTCTTCTCCTTCGGTGACGCAACCTTCTATGGCTCAACTGGCAACATGACCCTAAACAAGCCAATAGTAGGAATCACATCTACCCCAGATGGTAAGGGCTACTGGTTAGTTGCATCAGATGGTGGAGTCTTCTCCTTTGGTGACGCTACGTTCTATGGCTCAACTGGCAACCTAAGCCTAAATAAGCCAATAGTTGGAATCACATCTACACCAGATGGCAAGGGCTACTGGCTAGTTGCATCAGATGGGGGAGTCTTCTCCTTTGGTGACGCTACGTTCTATGGCTCAACTGGCAACCTAAGCCTAAATAAACCAATAGTTGGTGGCGCTGTCGGTTAGCTTTGGTGAGAATCCATTTGAGAGTGATTCGCTAACGCGAGTAGTGCGGGCCTCTTGTTAATAATCGACTCCTGCTGCTTCTTGGATTATGGCTCGAGGTGGTTGGTTTGCTTTCACCGAGCTAAAAGGCTTAATCTAATTTATTCACTCGGGCATCTGACTTCAAAGGATTTACAACTAGATAACTTGTCTCTTACGTCTAAGTGTGAGATTCGCCGGTGCGGAGGTTGCCTGGATATTTAGGATTCCGCAAGAGCGCAAGGATCGCAGATCATTCGAAATATTAGGTTTTAGACCTAAATATTGAAACGATGATGATCTGCGATCCTTGCTGACGTGACAAAGAATATTGATTGGTTTGTCGGTATTGTTGGGCAAATGACTGGTGTTTCAGAGATCACTTTCGGTAGCAGTTGCCGCTATCTTTACGCCTCACACAGGATAAACAAGGTGATCTAGTCCATTCGTTGCAGCTACCTATGGTGCTCGCTCTTGCGAAAAGCATCAAAAGTATCTCTTAGTTTTTTGTAATCAGCTATCGTTCCGATAGGGTTCTAGCGTACGCCTCAAGTTCACTCGATGCTTCGCCCACCCCTTGAAATTCAGAGAGCACCTGTTGGGTGGAGGCCTGTGAGTCGATAACGATCCCGGTGGTTACCTCGTTGCTATTTGCAATAGATACCGCGGTATCAGAGATCGTCTTTAGTTGGGCTTGAATAGAGCGCGTCGCTTTATCGACCTTCGACGCAAGTGACCTAACCTCATCTGCTACGACTGCAAATCCCAAGCCATGCTCGCCGGCACGCGCCGCTTCGATCGAGGCATTTAGAGAAAGCAGATTTGTCTGGCTCGAGATCTCTCGTATTGCGGTTACGACTTGAGCAATCTCGTTCGTCTGCGTTAGCAATTCGCCCATTAGACCGCTATTTGAACTCGCATCTTTGGCAAGGCGATCTGCTCCACTAGCCACCTCTTGGGCGCATTGTATGCCTTCGGTCGCCCTTTGAGACAGATTGACTGCCATCTCCCGAAGGGTTTGAGCAGCGTGCACAGCATCGAGTTCTCGATGGGTGATATCGGTTGCAATCTTGCAGACTCCGATTACCACCCCAGAGTCGTCCAAGACCGGCATGTAAGAGGCCTCAAGATAGACGATCTGGCCCGACTTTGCGACCCGCTCGATCTTGTCGGCAAAGGCGATACCACTATTTAGCCTGCTCCACAACTCCTGATATGCACGGGAATTTACAAATTCCCGAGTACAAAGTTCGCGGTGGTGAACCCCGATGAGTTCTCTTGGATCATAACCAACGGCGCCGGCAAATTGGCGGTTTAACCATAGGACAATTCCTTTGGTGTCGAAGGCGATCATGGCCATATTTGAAGTTACCGTTGCAACGATGAAATCGGCGGGAAAGTGATCCCTTAGTTTGCCGACCGATCCATGCTCCCTTCCCACTGAGTCAACTGACCCTCTAACTTCGGTAATCGACATCCGTCCTCCGTAGAATCTTTGTGTCCTTGAGCAGAAGGGAACTTCGCTCAGACAATTTACCTCTCATCGTGACCATCAAGCCGCGATTAACTACTTGACTTAGTTCGACATATTTGGCAACTAAATTAATAAATAAATCATATTTATTAATATGAAAATTGTTTCTGTGAATTTCTGCCATAATGAAGAAGTCCACTAAAAAGGCTATCTCGAGATGGAGTAACGGATATATACGAAATTATTTCCGTATATTTTATTTCGCTATTTAGATAAATATTAGTTGTAATTACTCAGATATTATTTGTATCTTTTCTAATTTATTGTTGCATCCAAGGTCGACCTTCCTACTTCGGCGACTGATATCTCACACGTGGAATGCTCCCAAGGACCCTTCGCGACCCTCCCCCATCATCTGCTGCTACCGAACTTGTACCTTCGTCGACCACGGAAGTTGCATTCCATACGAAGTCAACGTCACTTTTAACTATGGTGTTGCGGCCTATATTACCCAGTGGTAACATAGGAGGTGACTTTAGATGAACGGGTGAATCATGAGTGAATTTTCGATGAACTTGAGTGAAGAGCAGATTCAGTTACGAGACTGGGTGCACGAATTTGCCAATGGGGTAATGAGACCAGCTGCTAGTGAGTGGGATGAACGGGAGGAGACTCCTTGGCCGATCATTGAAGAGGCTGCTCGAATTGGCCTCTACTCCTTTGATTTCATAGCAAACTCATACGCCGATAAGAGCGGTTTGACCATGGCGATCGTAAATGAAGAGATGAGTTGGGGCGATGCCGGACTGGCACTTGCAATCTTTGGTACCACCCTTGGCGTGGCTGGGATATTTGCAAATGGCACCCCGGAACAGATCGGCGAATGGATTCCACAGTGCTTCGGCACGGTTGAAAAACCGGCACTAGCAGCCTTTGCCGTTACTGAGCCCGATGCCGGATCCGATGTCTCATCACTGAGAACCAATGCTAAGTATGATCCTTCAAACGATACTTGGACTTTGAATGGAACCAAGACCTGGATTACCAACGGTGGAATAGCAGACGTTCATGTCGTAGTCGCAAGTGTTGATTCGGCTCTTGGCTCTCGTGGGCAGGCTTCATTTATCGTTCCAAAGGGAACAGAGGGCCTATCGATGGGACAGAAGTTTAAGAAGTTGGGAATTCGAGCTTCGCATACCGCTGAGGTGGTTCTAGATAATGTCCGTATCCCAGGATCGATGCTGCTTGGTGGCAAAGAGAAGCTAGATGAACGCCTCGCACGGGCTCGCGAGGGGCGTCGGTCTTCAACGCAGGCTGCGATGGCGACATTTGAGGCGAGTCGCCCCATCGTTGGTGCCCAAGCAGTTGGAATCGCAAGGGCTGCTTATGAATACTCCCTTGAATATGCCAAAGAGAGGCGCCAATTCCAACGAGCAATCATCGAAAATCAGGCAATAGCCTTTCGCCTTGCCGAGATGGCTATGAAGATCGAAGCCTCGCGGCTACTGGTTTGGCGGGCTGCCAACATGGCGGCAACCGGACAGAAGTTTACGATGGGCGAAGGATCGATGTCAAAGGCATTTGCCGGTGAAACTGCGGTTTGGGTTACGGAGCAGGCTATTCAGATTCTTGGTGGCTATGGCTATGTTCGCGAGTATCCCGTTGAGAGGTGGTATCGCGACGCCAAGATCTATACCATCTTCGAAGGAACTAGCGAAATCCAAAGGCTAATAATTGCGCGAGCGATTAGTGGTCTTCAGATTAAGTAAGAGAATCAACACAGTAGATCGCGTTACGATTTGGAACTCACATCGATATAAGTTCGGGTCCACACTTGTGGCCGACATCGGTATCCTTAGAGCCCGTCGTTCTGTTACTGTAATAGAGGCGTCGATCCGACGCCTCTAAGGCCGTACCAGGCCAAATCGGCAAGTTGGCTCGCTAATTCCATTCCGCCGCTTTGTTCAAAGGAACCGATTTGGTTTTCGTCGTTCCACGAGTTTCGCCAAGTTCGGACGCTACCTTCGATCATGTAGATAATTCCCATCGCAAGTACCCTGCGATAGTGGGCGTCGGCGTCGATTTGGATTCTGTTAGTCACCAGTTCTGCTATCTCATCTTCGATGTCAGCGATGGCATCTTTGAAGTCGTCTTCGAGGCGAGCCTCTGAGCCAAATAGAAGGTCGTAGCTGGAGCGATTTTCGAATGCAAAGCGAAAGTAGCTCGCGAAGCCACTTACAACCTGTTGGTGGCCGGATTCACTAGGCGCCGTAGCGGTTGCGATCTGGTCGATTAGGCGTCGACCCTCCTGAACGATCAGTTGTCGATATAGGTGTCGCTTCGAATCAAAGTGTTGATAAATGACGGGTTTTGTAACGCCAGCGGCTGCTGCTATTTCGTTCATAGAAGTCGAGTGGTAGCCCGTTTGTGCGAAGGTTGTGAGCGCGGTAGTCAAAATGTCGAGGCGTCGCGCCTCTCCCGTCATCCGCTTATTGGTGGGGCGATCACCCTTCGTTGGTGTCAACTCTTGCTCTAGCTGCCTAACTTTACTTTTATCGATAAGAAGTTTAGATCCTATGCCAGACGTGGTCACATCTGCTCAGCAGATAACGAGATTTCACAGATTCGATTTCTCTCCACTTGATAACATCAACAGTGCGAGAAGGAGGGTAATCATGAGCGAACTTCTAGTAAGTGTTACCGATGGGACGTTGTTTTTGACGATAAATCGACCCAATAAGGGCAACTCCATGACCATGGATGTCCTGAGGTCGATGCAGGTGGCCCTCGGTGAGTACTCTTTCGATAATTCGGTACGCTCAGTCGTGATCAGGGGAAGCGGCACCCACTCCTTTTGCACCGGCGTCGATCTTTCAACCATGCAAGATGGAGCGTCATCGTTTGAGTTGCACGCTGGTAGGCGCGCACTGGGCGATCTCTTTCAGGCAATGTGGTCGTATCCCAAGGTAATTGTCGCCGCTGTCCAAGGCTTTGCCCTCGCCGGTGGTTTTGGCCTCATGGCAGCCTGCGATATTGTAGTTGCCGATGAAACTTCACAATTTGGAGCCCCAGAGGTAAACGTTGGGGTCTGGCCCTTTATGATCTCGGTGCCCCTGCTTCGCTATATTAACCCTCGTATCCTATTTGAACTCATGGTGACCGGTCGAAGGATAGGCGCATCTGAAGCCCTTTCGATCGGTGTATTGAATCGAGTTGTTACATCTGGATCATTTGACGAGGAGCTCTCAAAGTTGCTCCATGATATAAATTCAAAGTCTCTGTCGGTGGTTGCACTTGGCAAAGAGTCGTTCTATAAGGCCCTCGATATGCGATCAAACGAGGCTCTTGGTTACCTACAAGCGATGCTTAGCGTGGTCAATACTCTAGAGGATTCGACTGAAGGAATATCGGCCTTCCAAGGCAAGCGTAAGCCGATGTGGAAAGACCGGTAGCAACTTTTACGCCTCTTGCACTGTAGATTGTTTGTGTCGAGTCCATGATCGTTGTGGAACAAAGTGGCAAGAGGTTTTGATGAGCAAAGTTGCGCTGATTACAGGTATTACCGGCCAAGATGGTTCGTATTTGGCGGAACTCCTCTTGGAGCAGGGTTACAGGGTTATAGGAATGACGCGTCGCTCCTCAACCTTGAACTTTGAGCGAATCGCGCATATTCAAGACAAGATCGAGCTTGTAGCTGGTGATCTTCTCGATCAGACCTCGTTGCAACTAATCCTCCAAGAGACGCAGCCCGAAGAGGTCTATAACCTCGCGGCGCAGTCGTTCGTGCAGACTTCGTTTAGCCAAGCAGTTTTAACAGGTGAGACGACGGCGCTCGGTGTCACAAGACTTCTTGACGCAGTACGCCACTGCGTTCCAGAGGCACGTTTCTATCAGGCCTCTTCGTCTGAGATGTTTGGCAAGGTCCAAGAGGTTCCGCAGCGCGAAAGTACCCCCCTGTACCCCCGAAGCCCATACGGAGTTGCAAAGGTCTATGGCCACTGGCTAACAGTCAACTATCGTGAGAGCTACAACATGCACGCGAACAGTGGCATTCTCTTCAACCACGAATCTCCCCGTCGTGGGTTGGAGTTCGTGACGCGTAAGATCACAAGCACTGCTGCTGCTATTCACCACGGAGTTGCCAAGGAGCTTCGACTCGGTAACCTAGATGCACAGCGCGACTGGGGTTTTGCGAAGGACTATGTTCGTGCGATGTGGCTGATGTTGCAGCAAGATACCCCAGGCGACTATGTAGTTGCTACCGGTGAGACCCACGAAGTTCGAGAGTTTGCACGGCTGGCCTTTGAAGCAGTCGATCTCGACTGGGAGAAGTACGTCGTTATCGATGAGCGCTTTATGCGCCCCGCCGAAGTGGACCTTCTCGTTGGAGACCCGACCAAGGCTGAGACTGAGCTCGGTTGGACCCGTGACACTACATTTGCGCAACTTGTAACGATGATGGTCGAGAGCGACGTCAATCGCATCGCCAAGGAGCTTGGCAAGTAGGCATATCCATGACCCAAAGCGGGAGTGAGGTTGCACGAGGCGAGGTCCTTGACCTTACTTATGTAAATGTTTCCTATGGAGTGAACCCCATTCTCGTCGACCTCTCTTTGAACCTTGAGATGGGCGAGGTCGTGAGATTGCGTGGAGCCAACGGAAGTGGCAAGACGACTCTCTATCGCGCCATCGCTGGCCTCAACCGCTTTGATTCAGGGTCGGTAAGGATTATGGGTTCTAGGATCCAACAGAGCCGACGTGAGCTTTTGCCACACGTTGGATTGGTCTCCCATGACTCATACCTATATGCCACATTGACCGTTAGAGAGAATTTGGAGTTGATCTCGAAAAACCTCTCCGCCGATCCCTCTCGCATGGAAGGCGCCCTCGACTACTTTGGAATCGGTAAGGTTCTGCAAGAGTCGAAGGTTGATCAGTTATCCTCGGGTCAATCAAAGCGGGTACAGCTAGCGGCGCTACTGATCAAAAATCCTCCACTTTGGCTCCTAGATGAGCCCCACTCCTCACTGGACTTATCAGGTCGAGGCCTCCTCGATCGACTTATATCACAGGCTGCAACGAGTGGAACCACCATCGTATTTACCTCCCATGAGGGTGATAGCTTCGACATCGCATTTACTCGACAACTCCTTCTCTCTAGAGGATCGATCACCGAAGACTCCAAATTGAATAATCCTGAAGACGGAGTGGCAGATCGATGAACATGCCCCTAACTCTTCGTCAAAGCCTCTATCACTTTAGAAGAGAGATACGTCTCGAGGTAAGAGGGCGTGCCACCTTCAGTCAGATACTTCCATTTTCGGGTATCGTCTTGGTGCTCGTAGCATTTATCTTCAACCTCGACACCAAGCTTTTGAAGGTAACAGCGCCAGCGATCTTTTGGATTGTGACCACTTTCTCAGTGATATTTTCGGTTACCCGTTCGATGCGGGTGGAGTTCGAAAATAAAGCCCTCGAAGGACAGCTCGTATACGGAGCGAGTGCAGTTGCGATCTACATTGGCAAGGTAATCGGTCAGAGCTTGATCTTGTTCGTCGCCGACATAGTAGTTGGGGCGCTCACCTTTGTTCTATACGGAGTCTCCCCTTCTAACTTGGTGTTATTGGTATTGGCTACGCTTCTTGCTACGATGGGATTATGCGCTATCGGCCTTTTGTATGGTGCACTAATCGGTGAATCGCGAGGAGGAGAAGGGCTTTTGCCCCTCCTCCTTCTGCCAATCGCTCTACCTATTTTGGTTGCTGCGACGAAGACTTGGCAAGACGGCCTTGGGCGAGCTGGATCGATTAATGACCCATGGCTGAAGTTGATAGCCCTCTTTTCGCTGGTATTTCTGGCATTGGGAGCTGTCTTATTCGGTGTGCTCTTGGAGGATTAGAAGTTGACTTTACGTAAGGCACTAACGGTCTCTGTACCCGTAACAGCGGTCTTGCTGGTGGCAAATGCGATTCTTGGACTATTTGTTACGCCACCAGATAAGGTACAGGGCAATCTTGCCCGGCTGCTCTATATACATCCCGCCGTGGCATGGGTCTCGTATCTCGCCTTTGGGGTAACGACCCTTGCATCTCTACTGTATCTCTGGAGGCCAACACGCTCCCTTAGATGGGATCGAGTTGCCTTCGTCTCAACTGAGGTGGGTGTACTCTTTACGGCCCTGACGCTAATAACGGGTTCAATTTGGGGAAGGCCAGCTTGGGGAGTATGGTGGACTTGG
>JAKAZZ010000085.1 GCA_021826315.1 Actinomycetes bacterium | reverse complement strand
TGCTTTGTCCTTTGCGATGCCTTGTTACGCTCCTCAACATCTTCGCGCCGACAGTCGCAGTAGTAGGCGTCGCCCTTTTCGATGAGAGAAAGTGCCATTTCAACGTGGCGATGGGTGCTGGCACTCTGGCGAATCGGGCCTTCGTCCCACGTTATTCCGAGCCACGACATGGCATTGCAGATACCATCGACCCACTCTTCTTTATTTCGCTCGGCATCCGTATCTTCGATGCGAAGGACAAATTTACCACCACTCTGCTTTGCTAACATCCAGTTGTAGAGGGCTGTACGTGCTCCTCCGACATGGAAGTAACCCGTGGGTGATGGTGCGAATCGGACTCGTATCACTGAGCTCCCCTGATTTGGCTGACTAAATCGATCTCAACGTGCGATCGAGCATTCTAGCTTTAGATGTTATTTGACAATTCCAACATTCAATTGCTTCGGCTCAAAGTTGACAAGGTTGCTTGGTAAAATAGACTTAATAGTAATTGAAATGATTTATGAGGAGATTTAGTGGTTGGATCAATTTTAGGTACGAGGGTAAGGCGTGTAGAAGATCCAAGTCTTCTGCAAGGACGTGCAACTTACGTCGATAATATCGCCCCAGCAGATGCACTCCACTGCTACTTCCTTCGCTCGAATATAGCTTCTGGTCGAATCGTTAGCATAGATACCAAGTCGGCAAAAGAAGTGGATGGCGTCGTAGCTGTCTTTACGGCAGAAGACTTCGACATCGCGCCATTCGTTCAATTCTTTCCTCTCTCTGAAAAGCTCCTAAGGCCAGTGCTTGCGACAGGTGTTGTCAAGTATGTTGGCGATCCACTCTGTATGATCGTCGCAAACTCCCGTGCTGCTGCCGTTGATGCATCCGAGCTAATTGAGGTTGATATCGATCCTTTCGATGCCGTAGTTGAAATGGAGCACGCCTTCGATGAGGGAATGCATCAGATTGACGAAAACGTTCCAATGAACCTCATAGTTGGAGCGGCATCCGGAAATAGCGAAGACCCTCTCGCCGGAAGCGATGTGATTGCTCGAGTTCGAATTGAGAATCAGCGCATGGCTGTTGCCCCGATGGAACCAAATTCATTTGCTGTAATTCCAAATGAAGCACTCGATGGTGTAACTGCCTATGTTTCTACTCAGATGCCTCACGGAGTTAAGGGACGCTTGGCCTCCGTATTCAACCTTGACAAGGAAAAAGTTCGCGTAATTGCTCCTAACGTTGGTGGTGGTTTCGGTGGTAAGGCCGGACTCATTCAGGAGTTTGTTGCAGTAACGGCCGCTTCACTCAAGTTGAATAGGCCACTGCGTTGGCTAGAGGAGCGCGGTGAAAATATTCTCACTATGCAAGGAAGAGGCCAAACTCAATTCGTCGAACTTGGTATGAAGAACGACGGCACGATCGTTGGACTTCGGGCGCGCATGATCGGAGATGCTGGAGCCTACGGTGGCTTTGGCGGTGGACTTGTGGCAGGAAGCACAAAGTCGATGTCTCAGGGTGTTTACCACATTCCGAATATTCTTTTCAAGGCTGCTGTCGCATCAACCAATACGGCCCCTACGGGTGCGCTTCGCGGTGCAGGTCGACCTGAGGCCACAGCATTTTTGGAGCGACTGATTGATCTAGGTGCGGCGACCCTTGGAATGGATCCAATCGAATTTCGCCTTAAGAATCTCATTGGCGACGGAGAGTTTCCATACCAAAGCATCATGGGGCCAAAGTACGACTCTGGCGACTACCAGATGGTCTTAGAGAGGGTTGCCAAACTAGCAAATTATCAAGCTTGGCGAGACGAGCAGAAGAAGCGAATCGATGAAGGGCAAACAAAAGTCATCGGTATCGGAGTAAGCGTTTATGTTGAGGTCACAGCTGGTGGAGGTGGCGAGTTCGGTTCGGTCACAATCTTGGAAGATGGTGGTGCTGAGATCAAGGTTGGTACATCTGCCCACGGTCAGGGTCATGCCACAACGTTTTCTATGTTGGTAGCGGACAAACTCGGTATCGAGATGGAGAAGATTCGTTTCGTGCAATCCGATACCGATCTGGTGCCACGTGGTAGCGGAACTGGTGGATCTAGGTCGCTTCAGCTTGGCGGTTCGGCGGTAAATCAGGCTGCTGAGAAAGTTCTCGAGATCGCGAAGAGTTTGGCAGCTAATCACCTAGAGGCTTCGGTCGAAGACGTGGTCGTCGCTCCAGGCGGAATTATGGTCGCAGGGTCACCGGCGTCGATGATTCAGTGGACCGAACTCTACTCGATAGCCAATGAAGCTGAGCAACCCTTGGAGTTCAGCGGCGACTTTTCGCAAAATGGATCTACCTTCCCATTCGGCGCCCATATTTCAATCGTAGAGGTAGATACCGAGACCGGCGAAGCAAGGCCAATTGTTCACTATGCAGTTGACGACTGTGGCCAGATCGTAAATCCAATGGTGGTAGAGGGCCAGCAGCACGGCGGAATTGCCCAAGGCGTAGGTCAGGCTTTTTACGAAAAGGTTCATTACGATGAATATGGAAACCCAACCAATAGTTCACTGGCGGAGTACCTCGTTCCATCTGCGGCAGAGATGCCAGACTTTATCGTAGAAAACACCGAAACCCCATCGCCATTGAACCCAATTGGCGCTAAGGGAATCGGTGAGTCAGCGACGGTGGGCTCAACACCTGCTCTTCAGAACGCTGTTGTTGATGCACTTTCGTTCTTGGGTGTACGACATGTGGATATGCCCATGACACCTGAGAGGGTATGGCGGGCAATCAATCAAGGCAGTTCGCAGACGATCTGGAACGAGCCACCTGCAATCTTTGAGACTATCAAGCTAAACGGTGGGCCTCAAATAGATGAGGTGGAGATCTAAATTCGTGCCCTTGAGTGAGGCGCGAGACCACATGTGGTTGTAATCTTTAGCGATCCCTTAGTTCGAAAAATTGAGAATGCGGTGAAGCGGAAGCTTCACCGCATTCGTCTTTCTTACGTTGCTATTTGGCGTAGTTGTAGAATCCTCTACCGGACTTGCGTCCCAAGAGACCCGCTTCTACCATTCTGAGAAGAAGTGAAGGTGGAGCATACAATTGCTCTTTGAACTCATGATAGAGCGAGTTGGCAACAGCCATGGTTGTATCGAGGCCTATGAGGTCGCACAATGCCAGCGGTCCCATTGGGTGAGCACATCCCTCTACCATGCCGGTGTCAATGTCATGGGCGGTCGCAAAGCCGGATTCGAGCATCCGGATCGCTGAGAGTATATACGGAATCAAAAGAGCGTTCACGATAAATCCGGCACGGTCCTTAGAGTGGACGACCTTCTTTGAAAGTGAATTCGCCGCAAATGATTCAGCTCTAGCTACCGTATCGGGCGAGGTCAATAGCGATGACACCAACTCGACAAGCGGTAAGACTGGGACTGGGTTGAAGAAGTGGATTCCAATAACATTTGCAGGCCTTGAAGTTGCAACGCCAAGTTTCATGATCGGAATCGACGAGGTATTTGACGCGAGGATCGCCGACTCGGAAACCACTATTTTGTCTAGCCGCTCAAAAATTTCAACTTTTGCTGCCTCGTCCTCTACGATTGCTTCAATGACGAGATCACGGTCGGCAAGATCGTCCATGGAGGTCGTGAATTTGATGCTCTCGAACGTGCGATCGGCAACCTCTTTTTCGAGCTTACCCGCTCTTACTGCGCGACCGAATGAGGTTTCTATGCGACCTCTGCCGCGATCTAGCGAGGCTTGATCGAATTCGACCACCGTTACTTCAAGGTCTCTTCGAGCGCACACTTCAGCGATACCCGAACCCATAAGACCGCAACCAACAACGCCAATGCGTTCCATATCTTCCTCTCTTTTACGATCTTCTCTCTTAGGAGGTCTACACCGTCTCGGTTAGTACTTTTTTGGCCACGACGACTCTTTGTATCTGGTTCGTACCTTCGTATATTTGTGTGATCTTCGCGTCGCGCATGAAGCGCTCCATTGGGAAGTCACAGGTGTATCCATATCCACCGAGCAACTGAAGTGCATCAATCGTTACAGACATCGCAGTGTCGCTGGCGAACATCTTTGCCATCGCGCCTATCTTCGAAAGTTCTTGCTTAGGATCGTTGTCAATCAGCGAGCATGCCCGATAGACGAGGCCTCGTGAGGCCTCGATCTTTGTTGCCATGTCGGCGACCATGAATTGCAGGCCCTGAAATTCACTTACCGGGTGGCCAAATTGCTTGCGTTCTTTGATGTACTTGACACCATAGTCGAGAGCACCTTGTGCGATCCCGACTGCCTGGGCCCCAATCGTGGGCCGAGATCGATCGAGAGTCCCCATTGCGATGTAGAAGCCCATTCCTTCTTCGCCTATCAAGTTCTCTGCTGGAACTTCGACGTTGTCAAAGATCAATTCTCCGGTGGGTGATCCCCTCATTCCAAGCTTTTTTTCGAGCTTGGCGACTTGGACGCCGTGTTCTTTTTCAACTACGAATGCCGAAATGCCACGATGACCGGCGGCTGGATTAGTCTTTGCGAAGACAGTGTAGGTGTCAGCTACGCCTGAGTTGGATATCCAGTACTTCGATCCGTTGATGCGGTAGACGTCCCCGTCCCTAACTGCGGTAGTCGTCATTGATGCAACGTCAGAACCGGCCTCGGCCTCTGAAAGTGCGTAGGCAGCTTGAATCTCGCCCTTCGCCACACGGGGAAGATACTTGGCCTTGAGGGTTTCGGAGCCCCAATAGATAACCGGGATCATACCTAACTTGGTGACAAGCATGGCAAGCGAGGTAGAGCCGCATACGCGTGCCAATTCTTCGGCCATTATGGCCTGAAATATGTGGTCTGCTCCCGCTCCACCGTACTCACTAGGAATTCCTAGAGCCGAAAGCTCCATGTCAAAGCATGCTTGCACTGACTTCCAAGGAAAAGCTGCATCCTTGTCCACCTCATCTGCGTGTGGTGCTACTTTGTCTTCTGCGAACTGTCGCATAACGTCTTGGAACTGACGATGATCGTCGTCTAATTGAAACATGTTTCCTCCGTTATTCTTCACTTTGCCTGCTCGAATCTAGAGCCGCCAGCGAACTGTAAACAAATTCCCCTATCATCCATTAGTAGTTTGATTCGAAACGATTTTGCAAATCGATTGAGTGTAACATTCTCTTAAGTAACACTTTGTGGTCGATTTTGACATTTGGATATCCAGGAGAAGGCAAGTGGCCGAAGTACAGAGCATTGAACGTAACGAACAGCATGCCAAAGACGTCAATAGTCGTATTGACCAGCTCCTTGACGAGTTCCCCCCAGCGAGTACCACGCCGGAGACCTTCTGGGGCGCCCAATACGACTTAGGACTTGCATGGGTCCACTTCCCAGAGGGGCTCGGTGGGTTAGGCTACTCTCCAGCACTAAATGAGATCGTTGCAATGAGGTTGCGCGGTGCCGGGGCTCCGAATAGTTTCGTACGCAACCCAATTGGAATAGGAATGGGAGCCCCAACGCTTCTAACGCATGCGCCCCGCGAACTTGCGTCGAGACTTCTCCGCCCGATGTTTACTTGTGAAGACATCTGGTGCCAGCTCTTTTCGGAACCAAATGCAGGAAGCGACGTCGCATCTTTGGCAACGAAGGCTGAACGTGACGGAGACGAGTGGGTCATCAACGGTCAAAAGGTGTGGACCACTCTGGCGCACGTTTCAAATTGGGGAATGTTGGTTGCTCGAACCGACCCGACTGTTCCCAAGCATGGGGGTATGACCTACTTCGTGGTCGACATGCGCTCTCCAGGCGTTGACGTCCGTCCACTTCGCCAAATGACCGGCGAAGCAGAATTTAACGAGGTTTACTTCGATAACGTTCGTATCCCAGACTCGCAGAGACTAGGCGACGTTGGGCGTGGATGGAACGTTGCGATCACGACTCTTATGAACGAACGGGTATCGATCGGTGGAAACGTCGTCTCGCGCGGATCGGGAGCCATTTCAGAGGCTCTCAAGGTGTGGAAAGGCCGTGAAAAGCACTCCGCTGGAGAGCGCGACGAACTGCTGCGACTTTGGGTTGAGGCAGAGGTGAATCGTCTCACGAACATTCGCGCGGCTCAAATGCGCAAGGTGGGAAATCCTGGTCCAGAAGGCTCTGTCGCTAAGCTCGCATATGCGGAACTCAACCAGAGGATAATGTCTTTCACGATGAATTTGCTCGGCGCGAATGGCCTCGGTTATAGCTCTTATGAGATGGTGAGACCGGAATTTTCGGGTGTCAACGTGAGAAGCGAACGCGATTTACCGAAGATGTTCTTGCGTTCTCGCGCAAATTCAATCGAAGGTGGGACTAGCGAAATAATGCGCAACATCTTGGCCGAGCGAGTCTTGGGCCTTCCAGGCGAGCCTCGCGGCGATAAGGATATTCCTTGGAGCGAAGTACCAAAGAATTAGTGAGATTCTTTACGCGTTAGCGATTGCTGATTGTCTAAAACGAAGGAGGGAGTCGAGCTTGCGCTCGACTCCCTCCTTTTCTATCTTTGCGATAGTTGTGCGGCTCTGACTAGGATCTTGCCTTGCTCGACGAACGCAAGCGGGCGCGATCTTGGATCGAAAGTGCTACTTTGCGTAGGCGGACGCTCTTTGGCGTAACTTCGATGCACTCGTCTTCAGTAATGAACTCGAGGGCTGATTCGAGGGTGAGTGGTCTTGGAGGAGTCAAACGTACGAGCTCTTCAGCCGTTGAAGATCTCATGTTTGTCAACTTCTTCTCTTTGGTCGGATTGACGTCCATATCTTCTTGACGGGCGTTTTCGCCGACAATCATTCCTTCGTAGACCTCTTCTGTGGGTGATACGAAGAGCGATCCACGCTCTTGAAGGTTTAGAAGTGCGTAGCTCGTTGCAACGCCAGTTCGATCCGCTACCATTGAACCGCTTAGCCGACTTCGAATATCGCCAAACCAGTTTTCGTATGCATCAAATGCGTGGTGTATCTGAGCTGTACCCTTAGTTTGTGTGAGGATTTCAGTTCGAATACCGATGAGGCCTCGCGATGGGATTCGGTATACCAGTCGGATCCACCCTGTTCCATGGTTGATCATCTCAGCCAAGTTTGCCTTACGCGTAGCGAGAATTTGAGTAAGGGCACCTAGGTGCTCCTCGGGAGCATCGATTTCGAGAACTTCGACCGGCTCAGTGACTTTTCCGTCGACAACTCGGGTGATAACTTGTGGCTTGCCGACGGTAAGCTCGAAGCCTTCGCGACGCATCATTTCGATAAGAATCGCGAGTGCTAATTCACCACGTCCCTGCACCTCCCAAGTGTCAGGTCGGTCGGTGTTCAAAACTCGAAGGGAGACATTACCGATCAACTCTTGATCGAGGCGATTCTTGAGCAGTCGAGCAGTTACCTTGTTTCCCTCTTTGCCGGATATCGGCGAGGTGTTTATGCCGATCGTCATCGAGATGCTTGGTTCGTCGACGGTAAGTAGTGGAAGGGCAACTGGCTTATCTAGTTCGGCGAGGGTTTCACCGATTGTGATGTCAGCGATGCCGGCGATGGATACGATCTCACCGGGGCCAGCGCTATCGGCAGAGGTGCGCTCTAGTGCGTTTGTGATGAATAGTTCGCTGATCTTTACCTTGTTCATCGTTCCATCGCGACGACACCATGTAACGTTTGCGCCTTTACGGATCGTTCCGTTGATGATTCGACAGATTGCGAGTCGACCAAGGTACGGTGAAGCATCAATGTTAGTGACTAGTGCCTGGAGATTTTCTTCGTCGTCGTATGTCGGAGGAGTCACCTCGCTAACAATCGTTTCGAATAGCGGTGTCAGGTCTTCACCAATGACCCCATCTTCGGTTGATGCCCAGCCATTCTTGCCCGACGCATATAGAACCGGAAATTCAATCTGCTCTTCATCGGCGTCGAGGTCCAAAAAGAGTTCGTATACTTCGTTGAGTACCTCTTTGACTCGAGCGTCCGGTCGGTCTACTTTGTTCAAAACCACGATCATTGGAAGGCGCTTGGCAAGTGCCTTTCGAAGAACGAATCGTGTTTGAGGAAGTGGTCCTTCGGCGGCGTCTACAAGGAGTAGCGCTCCGTCAACCATTGCCAACGCTCTTTCAACCTCTCCACCGAAGTCGGCGTGGCCTGGGGTGTCGACGATATTGATCTTCGTGGTCTTATACGTGATAGCGGTCTGCTTGGCGAGGATCGTAATACCCTTTTCGCGCTCGAGATCCATCGAGTCCATGACTCGATCCGTGAGTTCCTCTCGTTCGCTAAAGGCGCCGCTCTGTCGCAGCATTACGTCTACGAGCGTTGTTTTTCCGTGGTCGACGTGGGCTATAATTGCAATATTGCGCAGGTCATCTCTTGTAGGCAATCCAAACTCCAAAAAAGTGCCGAAATAGGTCAGG
>JAKAZZ010000001.1 GCA_021826315.1 Actinomycetes bacterium | reverse complement strand
TTGCCGTCAGGGGTTGGAGTTATGCCTACAACAGGTGCGTTCAGCTTTGTAGCAGCAAGTGATCCATAAAAGTTCGCATCACCAAAGGAGAAGACGCCTCCGTCAGATGCCGTCAACCAGTAACCCTTGCCGTCAGGGGTTGGAGTTATGCCTACAACAGGTGCGTTCAGCTTTGTAGCAGCAAGTGATCCATAAAAGTTCGCATCACCAAAGGAGAAGACGCCTCCGTCAGATGCCGTCAACCAGTAACCCTGCCTAACAATTCCACTAGGCGACGGTGCAACGGCCTGCCCTGTTCCAGCAAAGAACCCTAACTGATCAGTAGCGAGCACGACTCTTTCCACGAGATTATTACCGCTATCGGAAATATACAAATTGCCAGAGCTATCTACCGCTACGTCGTCAGGTGCCGAGAGCAACGATTTCGTTGCTGTACCTGGAGTAGGAGCTCCTTTACTTCCGGGGATACCCGCTACGATTGTCAATTTTCCAGTGGAGGCCGAGACTTCTTCAATTACATTATTGAACGCATCGGCAATGAACAAATTGCCGCTATTATCTAGAGCGATGCCCGTAGGGTTCCCGATTTGGTCGCCGCTAGCAAGAACTCCGCTAACTGGCGAACCAATTGCACCAACGACGCCAGCCACAATCGTGAGTTCACCCGTAGACTTGCTTAGCTCCTCTATTACGTGGTTATTCGTATCGGCAATAAAAAGATTTCCTGTGGAATCAACGGCAACCGCATCTGGAAAGTACAGACCCGACTGACTAGCCGGAACATTGACCGTTGGTCCAGAGATAGTCGAAGATAATCCCGCAACAATGGAAAAGGAACCACCGATTAGCTTCTGCTTTTCGATTACTGAATGAAGAGTATCTGCGATATAGAGGTTGCCCGAACTATCTACAGCAAGACCATTAGGTTCATGGAGATCTGAGGATAGAGCAGGAAGAGTTGAGTCGGGAGGATTCACTTGCCCGGGTACGCCCGAAATAATCGAAAGAGAACCACTTGGGGAGACCTCATCAACGACATTATCGAGACCGGCATCTCCGATGAAAAGGTTACCCGAACTATCTAAAGCTAAACCCGAGGGAAGGGAAAGCGTCGACGCTCTCGCGCTTCCATCCATCGAATCGCCCCTCACGCCTGGGATGCCAGCGACAGTAGAAATTGTTCCGCTTGGTGTCACTTTATAGACGACGTAGTTGGCCATATCGGAGATATAAACGTTTCCCGAAGAATCTACCGCAAGACCATTAGGAGTCATTGAAACGTTTGACGCAAGTGTCGCATTCGTACCCGACGACGCAACAGATGCACTACTTCCCCTCGATTTGAGGACTATGTAACCAACCATCGCAGCAGTAACCGAAAGTACCACCAAAGCTGAAGCCACTTTATTTGGAAATGAACGCTTTCCAAAGCGATTATTGCTCGTATACTTCATCCAAAATTACCTTTCCCTAAAATTGCCACGATGCGGATGGTCGGCAAATTAAAAACCTTCTTTCGATGAGGCTTAGCGATCGCCGAAATTTTATTTCGTAGCTAAAGATGTAACTACCGTCGTCGAGGCCCTTGGCTTACGCTTGTCTAACCCCCGAGGGTAGGAAGATTAGTTGCGAGTACGACATCCTCACCGAAATTCTCGGACTCAGAAATTCCCGTAAATACAGCAGCTGGGATCTCTCGCCCAAGATCAGCCCCGACGTTCACCGCCACAGCGGTTCCGACAGTAGGGAGAGAAACCGCTATTGAAACCCCTGCGGTTACCACAGTTGGTATCACGCCAGTTAGGATCTGTAAAACCTGTATCTGCCCACAGCTCATTACGCTGAGACTGACTCCTATTAGTCCCACCCCCGCACCTCCAGGGTGACAGTTTGATGGCGGAGTAGTGTCGGGGACAACTTGGATTTGACCAGCTTTGAAGATGGCATTCAGAGCCGAGGAAGCCTGCGCAATAGTTGTTGCGGCCGGCAACTGTAGCGAAAAAGTGGATCCCACGTAATCTGTTGAGCCTGCATAAGTTGCCTCCCACACACCTGTGCCCGCTAAAAATTGCGATGCCAGAGAACCACTTATAACGCAAGTAGCCGGAGCTGCGGAGTAGGTTGAGTCGAATGCGGTAACTTCGTTGTTGCACGCCGTAAACCAAAGACCAGTTGCGCCTTCAAAGGTGAACGAAACTGGAAATCCAGGCGACTGGCTTCCGTCGAAATCCATATTAATAACTGCAACATTGAAGGCTACTTGAGGGTTCGTAGTGCTTTTATACTCCTCTGCGGATCCAATCATACGAGTGATGTCTGGCGCCACTACAAGCGGACCGCCCAAAAGTTGAATAGAACCCGAAGTTCCGGAAAGGCTAAGTGAAGAAGTACAGTCATTGGGGATGAGGTTGTAAGAACCCGCGTCTAACGCCAGGTTTCCATTCTGGTCATCAATATAAACGAGGTTGTTTTGTGCATTAGTAACCGCCGTACAGTTAACGCTCCCGTTTAACGTCGCGCCTGTTGGCAACGTTGGGCTAACTCTGGTTTCGAAAGAGGGAAGCTTTCCGTACACAGTATTTGCATAAACCGTGACGTAGTAAATTGGGCCAGTTTGTGCAGATGCCGATGATGGGCCAATAATCGATGCCGAGGTGCTGCTGACGGCGATAAAAATGACTCCAAGTAGACCTCTGATCCATATTTTCTTCGACAAGAACCTCAACTTCAGCATTTAATACCGCCACTTCGCAATCTTGAAGACAAAAGTTATAAACCAAAGTTTACACATACAATCTTTATATTCATGAAAAAGGGCGAAAATATTTTCAAAAATGATGCAGTGGCGTCCAACCGTCAACAAGTACCCGCAATGACAGCTTGACTCCGAATTGATCGACTACCCAAACGAAGTGAGCTTCACAATCGATACAACTCCTAGATAGTTTGCATAGGTGACATAACATAAGTTGTTAGAACTCGAATTTATCAGAGTGCATAAGAAATTATGCATTTACAAGTTTTGGCTTGGCTCGAAGAAGCGCTTTATAATTGCACATTCCCAGTAAAAAAATTAGGAACACATAGCCATTGCAACGACTGCACAGCAACTAAACAGAGACAATCGCGAGTACTACCTCGGACAACTAAGCCGATGCTACGACGTACCGATCAAGTAACGCTAAATCTTTGACTATTTCGACATGGCTAAATCCGAAATCTTTGCTCAATCGTACTAGATCATTACCTTGGTCGAATCCAATTTCGAAGTAGATAATTCCCTCGCCACTCAAGTACTTCATAGCTTCGCGAAGTATCAACCGATAAGGTTCAATTCCATCTCGTCCCCCGTCAAGAGCACTGACGGGCTCCATTGTAAGTTCGACCTGGAGATTCACGATATCGCTAGTTTTGATGTACGGCGGATTAGAGACGATCAAATCGTATTCACTTCCGGCCAACCCGTCGAACCAGTTGCTCTGGACGACTTCAACTTCGCAATGGATGGAAGTGCCATTTCGCTCACGATTTTCCCTAGTCAACTCGCATGCACCCTCGGAGAAGTCGACGAGAGTTACGTGAGAGACAAGCCCAGAAGCTGCAAGAGATAGACCGATGGCCCCAGTTCCGCAACCGAGGTCAAGCACCCTAACATCTCGTTTATCACCGTTGCGGAGGTCGGAAATTACAAGCTCCACTAAGCCTTCGGTTTCGGGTCTTGGGATAAGCGCCCTGCTATCACAAATCAGATCGAGGCCCGCAAATGGCCAATGGCCGATGATGTACTGAAAGGGCTCTCCAGCGCTCCGACGACCTGCCCACTCATCCAAAGTACTTTTCAGGCTCTTTGCAAATTCGGGGTCGTTTGGAAGATTAGTCGTGCCGTATGGATGACCATAGCCGTGGCGCTCTAGTGCCTCTTCGATCGCCCAACGAATCTCATTCACACTTGCAAATCGACCGCTATATCGCTCAAGGATCGCTGCATACTGCACTTAAATAGCCTTTTCAGCAAACGGACGATCCAATCGGGTAGCAAACTTTTTGATCAATCTTCGTCTCCGCTGAGCTGGCGGGCACGCTCATCGACTAGGAGGGCGTCGTTTATCTCGTCCAATTCACCAAATAAAACTCGATCGAGTTTGTAGATGGTCAAACCAATACGGTGGTCAGTCACACGGTTCTCTTTGAAGTTATAGGTACGAATCTTTTCGCTTCGTCCGCCGCCACCGACTTGGCTTCGTCGCGCGCTCGACATCGCCTCCTCTTGCTTGTCTTGCTCCATCTTCAACAGACGAGCCCTTAGTACCTGGAGTGCCTTAGCGCGGTTTTGAATCTGGCTCTTTTCGTCCTGCATGGCAACTACAAGTCCGCTAGGTATGTGGGTGATACGTACCGCCGAGTCAGTGGTGTTGACTGATTGACCGCCAGGACCCGTAGACCTATAGACATCGATACGTAGATCGTTGGGATCGATATGAACATCAACCTCATCAGCTTCAGGCAGCACGGTTACTGTGGCTGACGAAGTGTGAATCCGACCCTGCGACTCAGTAACGGGTACGCGCTGAACTCGGTGTGGGCCACCCTCGTGCTTTAGCCGCCTCCAAGCATCTTCGCCCTTCACCAGCAGCGTCGCTTCGTTGTAACCGCCACGCTCCGAGGGATCGGCTCCGAGTACCTCATTCTTCCAACCCATCCGGTCAGCGTAACGAATATACATTTCAAATAGATCCTTGGCAAAAAGGTTCGCCTCTTCGCCTCCCTCGGCGCCTCGAATCTCTAGGATCACATTCTTACCGTCGTTTTCGTCACGGGGAAGAAGCAGAAGCTCGAGCTCCTCGTTGAGCTTGCCGCGGCGCCCCTCAAGTCGAGAGATCTCTTCGCGTAGCTCCGCGATCTCGTCGTCGGTATCGGCCATCTCGATCAGTTCATTCGCAGAGGCAATATCGCCTTCAACCAATTTGATATCAGTTGCGCAATTCACAATCCCCTCTAGCTCCTTATGGCGCCTCGAAAGCTCTTTAAAGCGCTTTTGATCGGAGTAGATCGATGGGTCGGCCAACTCGGTCACTACCGCATCATACTCCGTGCGCAATGTATCTAGCTTTTCAATAAACTCCAACGTCAACAACTCCAATGTTCTGCTCGCTTCGCCAAGACTCGTCGATCGCCAAGACTCGTATCGAAAAGTCAAGGCGGCGAAGCAGCTCTTTTATACGTTCAAACTTTAAAAGCCCCGGGGTAACAACCAAGGTAATATCTTGGACCGCGCCAACTTGCGAACTAAAGCTCGTTACGATCTCACCCACTTTGGCCGGCACCGAAATGTCGATGCTCATAGAAGTAAAGAGTAGGTCGAATCCTGCTCCCCTGCGCTTGATGGCATAGGTCAAAGGATCGCCAGAGTGGCCATAAAATCCGTTCGTTGCCTTCTTCAAATCACTATACGGATCTTTACCCACGTAACCACTTCGATAGTAGTCACCTAAGACATAGCCCGCAGTATCGATCTTTTCGATCTCATTCGAATCCTCGCTATCTCCTGATCGAGTGATAGTCATACCGTTGAAAAGAACTCTGTCCGACAACGACCTCGACCACATCGAGGTAAAGATCTCGTAGTACCGTCGATCAGATCGACACTTCATGAGGCTCACCCGCAAGTTGTCAAGCAGACTCTCTAGTGCCCGTCCTTCATGCGAAAGCTCCAAAAACTCAGACTCCGCGAACGAACTTCCCGTGAGAATGTCTCCGGTCTCGAGAACCTTTGCATATGGAACTCCGTCATACTCAAGAAAGACATCGCCAAAGCGACTTCTAAGTTCGCTCTCGTACGGTGCCTTGCTCAATCCGAGGTTCGCAGTCAAGTCACGATATCGCTCGAGCGTGGTGTCGCAGGATCCGACCATTAGCGGAACGTCAGCGCATGAAACTTCTCGAACATCATCGGTACCTAATAGCTCTAAAAACGTTGACTCAATGCCGAAAGCTGCAAGTTGCGCCGAGAGAGCGCTAGCAAGAAGGGAGCGACGCTCGATCGGTGTAACTCTTCCATTGGGTGTGGCAGCAGTATCTGAGTAAACGCCTTTGACGTCATCATGAGCTTCAGTTTCAATTTGGGGTCGGGTCAGCTTCTTACCGAGGTAAACACAGACGATCCGGTCCATCTTCGGAATCTTCGCCAGAAGCGCCAAAATGGAAGTTGCATCAAATCTCCACGACTCGTCGATGACGACATACGCAGAGTCCTTGGCTAAGGCAAAAAAATCTACCCCAGCCGATGTGGGGTAGATTTCGGAGAGGGTATCACCCCTCGCCTCTGCAAGTCGACCGACAACTTTTGCCATGAAATCGGGTGGGAGTGAAACCATACGACGGCCGTTATCTGTCTGTAGAAGCGCTGGGTGTAATTATTTAAAGTTAAGCTGAGGTCGTCTTGCGAACGCCGTAACGACGCTGGAATCTCTCGACGCGACCACCAGTGTCCACCAGCTTTTGCTTGCCAGTGTAGAACGGGTGACACTCGTTGCAGAGCTCGACGTGGACCGAAGGCTTAGTTGACTTGGTCGTGAAGGTATTGCCACAAGAGCAAACTATCTGTGAAATTATATAATTTGGGTGAATGTCCGGTTTCATAGCCTTAAATAGTATAGTTCGTTACCAATAATTTCGAGCAACCATATCCAAGTGGGTTGCGTAGATCCAACTGTGTTGGAAGGAGAGTAAAGCTCCCCTTAGAGACCTGGACTCTTTGCGATTTCCATCAAGAAGTCCGCATTTGACTTCGTTGACTTGATCTTATCAATGAGAAGTTCAAGACCTGGAGCACTCGAACCCTCTTGCGCCAAAGCATTTAGGACCCTTCGTAACTTCCAGACCTGATTCAGCTGATCGCGTTGGAAGAGAAGTTCTTCGTGACGAGTCGAACTTGAAATAACGTCAATAGCAGGATAGAGTCTACGCTCCGCAAGCTTTCGGTCGAGGCGCAACTCCATATTACCTGTACCCTTGAATTCTTCGAAGATAACCTCATCCATTCGAGATCCAGTCTCGACTAGAGCCGTAGCTAAAATAGTTAGCGACCCACCCTCTTCGACATTCCTCGCGGCTCCAAAGAACTTCTTAGGAGGATAAATTGCTCCTGAGTCAACACCACCCGACATAATACGACCAGTGGCTGGCAGAGCCAAGTTGTAAGCTCGGGTGAGACGGGTAATACCGTCAAGCATGATTACGACGTCACGCCCCATCTCCACCATGCGCTTGGCCTTCTCAATTGCCAATTCAACTACGGCGACGTGCTCTTCACTAGGTCGGTCAAAGGTAGAAGCAACAACTTCACCACGGACTGAACGCTTGATGTCGGTAACTTCTTCGGGTCGCTCATCAACTAGAAGGACCATTAGGTAGACCTCGGGGTTATTGGCCTCGATACAGTGCGCAATATCTTTCAAGATCGTCGTTTTACCGGCCTTAGGTGGCGAAACTATCAGGCCTCTTTGGCCTTTTCCAATTGGAGAAACTAGATCGATGATGCGGGCAGTTGTATTTGCAGGATCACTTTTCGACTCCAATTGCAGCTTCTCGTCAGGAAAGAGAGGCGTTAACTCTTCAAACCTAGGACGAGCCTTGGCTGCTTCTGGCTCGAGAGTGTTGATTTGGTCAATCCGAACTACGGCTGCGTACTTCTCAGAACCCATGGCCGTGCGGGCACCACCTTGAACGATGTCGCCCTTTCGAAGTTGAAACTTTCTCACCAAATTAGCTGAAACGTAAACATCCTTTGGCGATGGGAGGAATCCATTCGCACGTATGAAGCCAAATCCTTCATCTCTGAGGTCAAATAGACCGCCAAAGTCGACCAATTCAGCGTTCGAAACCTCCGCTTGACGCGTATCTGACGGACCTTCACGAGGATCTCGCCTACCGTCACGTTGGTTTCTACGCTTATCACGGCGTCGAGAATTCTGATCCGAGTTGTCTCGATCACTTTCATGGCGAGCTTCGTTGCGATCGCCACTTTGGCTTTGCCCTTCACGGCGCGTCTCTGGGGCTGTCTCAACCGAACTGGTGCGTTCTACCTGCTCGACTTTAACCTCTTCGACTGGTGCGCTTCGAGGAGCTTGAACCTCTTTGGTCTCAACCTCAACGACAATAGGTGGAAGGATAGCTACGGGCTCAAATTTAACTTGCGATATCTCGCCGTTCCATGCTGGCGCCGACTCCGAACCCTCATCGTCGCTGCGGACTTGTCGCTTCGATCGAATAAGACGCTTATCATTAGACGCTTCATCACTTTGAGAGTCGGTGTTGCCCCTATTGGAAGCATTACCTCGGCTTGGTTGATCTTCAGCAGAAGCTGACCCAACCTTTGAGGCTGTCTCAGTGGCATTTGAAAATAACGGAAGGTTCTCAACTGTGTCAGTTGCGTTCGGGGATTCGCTCCCCCTTCTCCGCCTACCACCGCGGCCACCACGAGACTCCTGCTCCGCATTAGCTGAACCGTCGCTCGAAATGGCCGTCAGAGTGGCTCCATCTCCACCGCCCTTAGAGGCGTCAAATTTTCCAATTATGAGATCCACCAGTTCGGCCTTACGAGGCCTGGTGGGGAGAGGAACTCCTAGTGAGTTGAGAATGAGGATTAATTCGTCGTTGCGCTTCTTCTCAAGAAGACTTCTATCTGTATTTGCAACAGTGGCCAATTAGCGGACCTCTACTTTTGTCTTTCACGCCGCGTACATCGCAAAATTTCATACAATTAACCAAAATCACGGCTGTGGCTTGCTTAAGAAAACTATTATCAGGAATACAACGGGTGATTTTTTCGAGAGAGGGTATTTCTCAGCTTCATCCTTGCGGACTTACTTCTCCCGAGTGGAAGATTCCTGTAACTACGAATATAACAGCGTTTCGGAGAAAAACCACATCTGAACAAATTAATTTGATTTCCTGCCGTTGATTCCGCTAAAACAAAGCGATGCAATATTCGCTAAATCGGCTTGTGCGAGGGAACTCGCTCCCAATCCCCCTGAAACAAGTGACGTGCACTCTCCATGTAAAGGCGATTTAGCTACAGAAAAAATCAGATACGAAAATAAATTCGCACAACAGAACCAACTGCACACTCAAACTTTAGAGCCCAGTTAGCGCGTTTATATCTGAATTAAATTTTGCGCCGCCCCCCGTATTGAAGTTCAAAGTCCGAGAGGTGGCAACACAATTATTAAATGCCCACTGACTCCGATATCGCCTCAATCGTCGCTTCAATTGCACTCGGGACTTCAATCTGCGAGATCGCAGTATCTGGATCTTTCAATCCATGGCCAGTTAGGACACATACTACAGTCGACCCCGGCGTCAACTTGGACTTTAGCAACCCTGCAACAGAAGCCGCCGAAGCTGGTTCACAAAATACCGACTCGCGTTGAGCTAAGAGGCGATACGCTGCAAGGATCTCTTCATCGGTCGCAGAAGTGATCGATCCTCCCGAACTATCACGGGCATCAAGTGCGCCGTCCCAAGACGCAGGCTTTCCAATTCGAATTGCAGTCGCAATCGTCTCAGGGGCATCTACGGGGTGGCCAAGTACGATCGGTGCTGCGCCTGCAGCTTGCACTCCGCACATCTTTGGCAACTTGTCACTCAATCCTGCCTTATAGTATTCGTTATATCCCTTCCAGTATGCGGTAATATTACCCGCATTACCGACCGGAATAAAGTGGTAATCAGGGGCAAAACCTAGTTGGTCAACGACCTCAAATGCACCAGTTTTTTGACCTTCAATGCGGTGAGGATTTATCGAATTTACGACCGTAACAGGCTTAGTCTCGCCGAGTTCGCGAACTATATCCAATGCCCTATCGAAGTTTCCCTTTATCTGAACTACTTTGGCACCGTAAATGAGCGCCTGGGCCAACTTTCCAAGTGCGATGTATCCAGCTGGAATCAGAACCAAACAGCTCATTCCCGCCTTGGCCGCATATGCCGCTGCAGCGGCGGATGTATTGCCAGTGGAGGCACATACGACCGCTTTAGAGCCATCCTCAAGTGCTTTAGTGATGGCCATCGTCATTCCACGATCTTTGAACGATCCCGTCGGATTGGCACCTTCGTACTTAAGAAAGACATTGGCTCCTGTTACTTCGGAGAGGTAGGGAGCCGGAATTAACGGAGTTCGACCCTCTAGTAGGGTTACTACCTTTGAACCCTTAGTGTATGGAAGAAACTCTTGATATTCGAGGATCAAACCACGCCAATTCAGTCGCTCTTGTAAGCCACTCATACCTGCCACCATCTCTACATGCTCCTACTTGGCATAGCTAAAATCAGATTTATCAGGCGTCGAATACTCGAATAAACCCAGCTACTCGCTTAACGGTCTCCAACTCACCCAACTCTTCAAGGGTACTATGTAAAGCCGCCTCAGGGGCAGTATGGGTTATAAAGACAAGGCGGGCTTCGTCACCCTTGCCCTCTTGCTCCATGGAGTAGATCGAGACGAGATTGCGGCCAAAGACAGAGGCCACTTGCGCTAAAACTCCGGGGCGATCTTCAACATCGAGTGCTACGTAAAAGCTATTTGAAGTCGTAGCGATGTCAACGATTGCGGCAGAGTCTCTGCTTAATTGACGCTCGGTAACGCCGTAGGACAGGTTATGGGCTGCATCGATAATGTCCCCTAGGACTGCGCTAGCAGTTGGAGATCCGCCAGCTCCCCGACCGTAGAACATCAATTCTCCTACAGCGTCACCTGTAACAAATACTGCGTTGAACGAATCCCTTACGAGTGCCAAGGGGTGGCTTATTGGAACCAAGCTCGGATGGACTCGGACCGAGATAGTATCACCACTGCCCGACCGCTCGTCGAGCTCGCAGATAGCTAGAAGTTTTATCTCAAAGCCATGTCGCTTAGCAAAGGCTATGTCATCACTCGTGATCTTCGTGATTCCCTCACGGTAGACGTCCTCGAAGCGTACCAGCTTTCCGAATGCCACCGTAGCAAGAATTGCAGCCTTTGCCCTTGCGTCATCACCTTCAACGTCAGCCGTCGGATCTGCCTCTGCATAACCCAAATCGGTTGCAACCCTCAACGCCTCTTCGTAGGAAGCTCCACTATCTGACATGGAAGAGAGGATAAAGTTGGTCGTACCATTTACAATTCCGGCGATACGCCGTACTCTTTCACCGACGAGCGATACTCTCAAAGAGCGTATAAGTGGGATGCCACCTGCAACAGCAGCCTCAAAGAATATGTCCTTATGCGAGTCGTCGGCGAGTTTGGTCAGCTCCGCACCAGCCACTGCAAGCAGTGCCTTATTGGCGGTTACTACCGACTTGCCAGCCATAATGGCACTTTCGATGAGATGTCGGGCGGGATCAATCCCTCCCATGACCTCGACTACGATATCGATCTCTGGATCATTTACAACTTCGTTAGGATCATCGGTGAGGATGCTTCGATCTACCCATTCGCCCCGGTCCCGCGTGAGGTCGCGAACCGCAATCCGAGAAATCTGCAACTCTTCGCCTGTTTGGGCCTTGATCTGTACGCCGCCAGTTGAAATAAGTCGCACCAACTCGCTTCCGACATTGCCACAACCTAGAAGGCCGATACGAACTGGAATCTAACTCACCACCTAATAAATGACACTTTTCGAGACAAACCAACCCAAATCGGTTGTCGCCTCGCACGTGAAACTAATGTCTACCTATATCGTATCGTCTGAGGCACAAAAGACATTTAACCAATGGCTATTCGACGAATTACATATCAAATGTGGAACTAAAAGAGTTCCAATCGGAGCAGATCGTCATAGGTCTCTCCACGAATTGCTAGGCGGTGACCGCTGGAATCTACAAAAACAACGGGGGGACGAGGTACTCGATTGTAGTTAGAGGCCATTGAGTAGCCATACGCCCCGGTTACCGGAGTAGCTACAACGTCCCCTACTGAAGTCTCGCTCGGCAAAAACGCGTCTTTAATGATCACGTCACCACTTTCGCAGTGCTTTCCGACGATCCGAAAGTTCTTGTCTCTATCGGCTCCGACTGCACGTGGCAGAAATGCCTCATACCCTGAGTCGTAGATGACCGGCCTAGGGTTATCACTCATACCGCCGTCGACTGCGAGGTAAGTACGCACACCTTCCACTTCCTTTACGGTACCGACGGTGTAAAAAGTTAAAGCCGACGATGCAACTATCGCCCTACCAGGCTCTACGATCACTTCGTAGTCGAAGTCGAGAGTGAGCTCATCGAGAGTTGCGGTGAGCGTCTTTGCCCAAATCGCAAAGTCACCGCTCTCCTCGTAGTTGAGGTAGGCAACACCTATCCCACCTCCCAAATTGATTATGCGCGGCCTATAGGCGTGAAGCAAAGGAGCTAGAGCTTCAACCTCTTTTCGAAACGATTCAAGAAGAAATATCTGGGATCCAATATGGGCGTGTATACCCATAAATTCGAGAGCTTCATCGCCCATTATGGTCTCAATCGCCTTTTTTGCCGCTCCACTCGAGACAGAGAATCCAAACTTTGAATCCTCCTGACCGGTCATGATGTACTCATGAGTGTGAGCCTCAACTCCAGGAGTAACGCGTACTAAGACTGGGACGACTTTTCCCTCGCGCTTTGCAATTTGCCTAAGTCGTTCAACTTCGTTGAACGAATCCAAGACAATTAGGCCCACTCCGTACGCTACGGCCTCTTCAAGTTCTCTCCGTGACTTATTATTTCCGTGAAATATGAGTCGATCTCCGGGAAAATCTGCCGCTTTTGCTACGGCTAGCTCGCCACCCGAAGCAACATCTAATAGGATGTCGTAACTCTTCAAGAGTCGAAGAAGAGCTACCGAAAGAAAGGCCTTTGAAGCATAGGCAACCTTCCAATTGGCGACCCTAGTCAAGTGCGTTACCTTGTCAACGATGTCGTCGGTGTCGTAGACGAAGAGAGGTGTTCCGTAAACCTCAACGAGCTCTTCAAAGCTCACACCATGTAAAGTCAACTTGCCTTCGTCATCTGTTGAAGCCCCTAATGGTAGCAGGTGGGGACTGAGTGGATTCAAGACACTCCTCTTTCAATTTCAACCGGATTAGCCATCGTCGTTGCTACATCTGCTCTGGTGCAGTTACGCCCACTATTCCCAAGGCAACGCGCAGTGCAACTTGGCAACTTCTCACCAAGAGAATTCGTGCCGCAGCCACCTCACTCGAGGCTCCAAGGATAGAACAGTCATGGTAGAAGCCGTGAAAGGCTGAGGCGAACTCCTTCAACCATCCAACGATCTTGTATGGAGCCCGCTCCCTTGAAGCAAATTCAATCGTCTCATCTAAACGTGCCATGACCTTCAACAGTTCAATCTCTCGCGGGTGCTCGAGGAGGGAAAGGTCAACGCTATCCAGCGAAGGATCGTCGACCCCCCTCTCGATTCGCATGCGTTCGACCGCGGCCATGCGAGCGTGCGCATATTGAATGTAGTACACCGGGTTATCCATCGACTTGGACCGGACACTTTCAAGGTCAACCGTCGTGGCTCGATCTATCGAGGTAGAGAGCGAGAGCAGTCGCATAGCACTCGGCCCGATCTCATCTGTAACTTCGCCAAGATCGACGACGTTCCCCTTGCGCTTTGAAAACTTAACTACCTCATCGTCGCGAACGAGAGATACCATCTGACCCAAGAGGATCTCGAGTCGGTCACTTTGGACTCCGAGAGCAACCATTGCACCCTTCAGGCTAGGGACCTGCCCTTGATGGTCCGCTCCAAAGATATCGATCGCGTAGTCAAAACCACGCGTAACCAACTTGTTGTAGTGGTATGCGATGTCCCCAGCTAAGTAGGTAAAATCTCCGTTCTCCTTTGTAAGATAGCGGTCGCGACTGTCACCAAATTCAGTTGCTCGGAAGACCTTCTTCCCATCGATCAAGTCGATAACACCCGCAGACTCCATTACTGCGATAACCTCCGCTACAAGACCAGACTCTTCGATTGAGGCTTGGCTGTACCAATTATCAAACTTAATCTCAAGCTTTGAAAGACTGTCCTTGATGAAGACGAGGATCTGCTCCGCGGCCCACCGTCCCGCCTCCGTAAAATCGTCCGAACCCGTGTAGGAATTAGCCAGGTCGACAACGTATGAACCGGAGTATCCGCCCTCAGGCGCCCCTTCGCCATTTCGAATTCCGACGATTGACCCCCCTAGGGCTCTGATTTGGCCACCCGTATCATTTACGTAGTACTCGGTGGAGACTTGGTAATTCACAAATCGTAGAAGTCGAGCTAGCGAGTCACCATAAGATGCCCACCAACCATTACCAAGGTGCAGGGGGCCAGTTGGATTAGCCGAGACAAACTCCAGCAAGAGCTTTGCGCCCTTTCCTACGTCGACCTTTCCGTAGCTGCTTTCACCTTGTTCTAGAGCTAGGCGTATCTCATCATGTAGCCAATTGCGGTTGAGCTTGAAGTTGATAAATCCCGGACCAGCCACTGATATAGATTCGATATTTGAATCCCCCACGCCTTCAAGCTCCTTGACAAGGGAGTCGGCAAATGCCCGGGGGTTCATAGCAGCAGCTTTAGCCCCTATTAGTGCAGCATTCGTGGCGAAATCGCCAAATTCTGGACGCGCTGGTTCAGTTATATCGAAGCTAAGGTTCTGGTAACCGAGACGTTCGGCGGCACCACTTACTACCGAATGCAAGTGCTTCTTGATCTCCAACACCTTTTTACGTTCCTTTCGCCCAGTCTCTATATCCTAATTCAATTTTCTCAATCAACTTTTTGCCGAGGTACTAACGACTTATCAAAAAGGTACTTATAAGCAAGTTGAACGAAACTAGATTGTAATTAAGCTGCCCTCGTAGCTCAGGGGATAGAGCGCCGGCCTCCGGAGCCGGGTGCGTAGGTTCGAATCCTACCGAGGGCGCAATCTGAAGAGATTCGATGGCATCTGCTTCAAATCGAAGTCCTTTCGAAGAAGTGACCAAGTCGTCTCTCGTTATCAGTTGATCGGGAATTTTCTCCAAAGATTCAAGGGAGCGTGGGGGACTTTCGAGTCGAATTCACACTGCTTTGACATTATTTTCAGGAAACGTTAAATACCGGCGATAGGCTTTAGTTCAAGTTTTGTCTAGAGGACGTCTTTTAATAGTGAAAATTACACTGACCCAATTGGCAAAGAGACTCCCCGAGTCGTACGTGGTAGGTCCAGACGTAACTATTACCGACGTCACCCACGATTCCCGCAAAGTTGCATCCGGCTTTGCTTATGCCGCCATGACGGGGTCCCACTCCAACGGATATGACTTCGTACAAACTGCAGTCGAATTAGGTGCGAGCGCGATTATCTGCTCCGAACCAACTCTAATCTCGCCCGCAATTAGCAATCAGATTTCACTTCTAGTCGTACCTTCAGTACGGCAAACTCTTGGCCAAATAGCTTGCGAAGTATACGACCACCCAAGTTCCAGAGTCTCGCTCGTTGGCGTAACCGGTACCAACGGCAAGACAACAACTTCATTTTTGCTCGATGCAGCACTATCGCATGGCGACCTTGCAACCGGCGTTATCGGCACTATCGAAGTCAGAAGCGCCAACAAACGTGTTGGTTCGACATTTACAACTCCAGAGGGACCTGACCTTCAATACCTCCTAAATGAGATGGCCAACGGCGGCGCAGACGTAGTCTCTATGGAGGTATCCTCCCACGGCCTTGACCAATACCGCGTCGACGGAACGTTCTTTCGATTAGGCATCTTCACCAACTTATCTCCAGAGCACCTCGACTACCACGGAACCATGGAGCAGTACTTTTACGCCAAGTCGAAGCTCTTCGATCGCAACCGTTGTTCAAAGGCGATAATAAATGTCGACGATCCCTGGGGAAGACGACTAAGCCATATCGTCTCGATTCCCGTTGCAACCTTCGGCCACGCAGCAGATGCGGACTATCGAATTACCGATGTTGACGTCGACCTCTCCCGAACTACATTCACCCTCACCAACAATGGAAATAGCTATCAAATCTCAACAAAAATTATCGGCGCAATCAATGCGTACAACGCCGCAGCCGCCTTCATCGCAGCCCTTGAATTAGAGGTGAGCCCCGACGACGCAGCTAAGGGAATCGAAGAGTGTGAGTCGGTGGATGGGCGCTTCCAAATAGTAAGGGCAGGACAGCCCGGAATGGTCGTCGTTGATTACGCACATACACCAGACTCGATTGCGAATCTAATCCACACAGTTCGATCTCTCATAGCTCCAACGGGAAAGGTCTACGCCATCGGTGGTGCGCGAGGTGGTCGTGATCGATTTAAGCGTCCAACCCTTGGTGCAAGCCTGGCAATGGCAGACGTTGCGATCTTGACGACTGACAACCCTGGCGACGAAGATCCAGAGGCGATCGCAATGCAACTCTTTTTAGGAACGCTCGATTCGCACGCTTGCGATGTCAGGGTGATCATAGACCGCAGTGAGGCGATCGCCTTTGCCGTCCAAAACGCGACGGAGAATGATGCGGTCGTGATCGTGGGCCGCGGCCACGAGACCACTATCCGCATCGGATCAAAGATCGTCCATCTTGACGACCGCGAAGAGGTAGCCAAAGCAGCGACACAATTTACAACAAGCGAAGCTGCGAGTAGCTCCTTCGAGAGCTTGGCGATTTAGTGATCGAGAATTTAGAAATTTCAGTCGTTGTCACCTGCTACAACAGCGCTGAAACTATAGCCGAAACAATTGACTCAATCCTAGATCAAAGCTTGGCGCCACTAGAGATCGTTGTAGTGGACGATGGATCAAAAGACAAATCAGTTGAGATCCTCCAAGGCTACGGCGAAAGAATTCGCCTAATAGTTAGAGAAAATGGGGGGCCATCCAAGGCTCGCAACAGTGGCATATCGCTATGCAATGGCAATTGGATCTCCTTCTGCGATGGTGACGATCTTTGGCACCCAGAAAAACTGGAGAGGCAAGTAGCGTCAGCCAGCGCAAACCCTGAAATACAAATCTTTGCGACCGCATGGAGGCGAAGCCAAAAAGAACTAAGAGCTGATAATGCAGGCTTCCACATCGTCGAACGCAAAGACTTGCTTAGACTAAACCAATTTCAAACATCCACCGTCCTCATGAAGGCCTCCGTATTTAATGAGGTAGGCACCTTCGATCCAAACGTCGACGTGGCAGAGGATTGGGAGATGTGGATACGGGCGGCACTCCTATCAAAGGTTTACGTCGATGACACACCCCTTGTAATGTACCGTGACTCGCCTAAAGGCGTATCTAAGGACCTTACGACCTTATTTGAGAAGTCTCCTATTGTCATGGAAAAGGCGTACGATTCTGGAGGATTGTCTCCAAGCGATCGAGACGTACTTCTAGCTTGGCACCGCCAACGGATCCTCATTGGACAAATACTCACCAAAAATATCCGGCCCGCCGCAAAGATGACTTTAACCCTCGCAACCTCAGGTAGGTTAACGAAAAACACCCAAGCGCTCTTGAAGTTCACCCTTCCATTTTTACGATCGCGCGCTTCGAAGTAGATCTACCGTAGCCAACGCCAAACATTAAACCGGGGCCATCAAGAGGCATATAGCCCACCAGTCATTACACCTAGCTGTCACTATCACTAGGTGTACCTGAACCTTCGTTCCCGCCGCTAGCAAGTTCCTCAAGTCGCTCGCGACGCTTTCTCCTCACCACTAGCAAGACGATGCCCAAGATGATGATTGCCATGAGCACGTATCCGGCAATGCTCGAGTAAGACTGAACCTTTTTAAAGCTTGCACCGGCTAGGTAGCCAGCTAACGAAAATCCGGTAGCCCAAGTTATGCCACCGAGCACATTAAAGAACAAGAAGGTGGGATAGTGCATCCCACCCATTCCGGCTAGGCCGGGGACGAATGCTCTTAGCGCAGCAGCGAAACGCCCCAAGAAGACTCCGAAGCCACCCCTTCTAGAGATAAAGGTCTCGGCAAAAGTGAGGTGATTTGGCTTGAGGATGCGTCGGCCTAACTTAGAGTTCAAGATCTTTCGACCGTATATGCGACCGACGAAATAACCGACTGTATCTCCAAGTATTGCACCCAAAATTGCAGCACCTATAGCCAAGGGGAGGGAGATGCGATGTTCATAGGCGAGAACGCCACCAATGATAACTGCCGTTTCTCCGGGGAAGATAAAGCCGAGGAAGACCGAGGACTCAAGGGCGGGGAAGAGGAAGATCAAAAACGCAGCAGTCCAGCCACTCAAAGACAACAGGTTGTTTGTGATAAACGACATAGCTAGATCCTATATCTCCTAACTGACCCTTAAATGAAAGCGGGGAAGCCCCATGAGCCTCCCCAACTTCAGATCAGACCTTGCGTGAGCAACGACTCTAGATTACACCGCCGCGACGACTCTCAAGCGTTACCGAGGCAGCACCAAAGATAAGAAGAGCTCCTCCAATTACCAACGTCCACTCCCCAAAAACCAAGGAGAGAGCAGACAAAAATGCACCCATGCCCAGAACGAAAGGCCAAATGGTATTGCTTGGAAAGGCACCAATTACGCCCTTGCTCTCGGCAATAGTCGCGGTCTCAGAGTCCTCAGGACGAGGATCCATGCGCTTTCTCCACCACCCAAAGTACAGTGCAGGCATAATTCCAAGGCCCGCAACACCAAAGAGCATCGTTACACCGCCGTACTCCTTTGCCCAAAAGAAGTAAACGGCAGTTATGAGAAGCACGAAGACGCCTATGCCCATGTAAATACGGTATTCAACCTTCATTACTTATTGACCTCCTCGTCACGAAATTCTACGCCATGACCAGGACTCTTGTAGTCAGCATGTTCAGGATGGTTAGCATCCCACAATGGCCTAGCTGAGCGAATCGGCGGAAGCGTAACAAAGTTGTGGTGAGGCGGCGGCGAAGATGTCGCCCACTCAAGGGTATGACCATCCCAAGGATTATCTCCGGCAGCGACCGGCCTCTTCCAAGAAATCAACATATTGATCAACCAAACCACGAAAGAGGCACCTGTAAGGAACGCACCTACAGTAGAAAGCTGGTTCAAGAAGGTTACGTGATCGGAGACGAGATAGACAGGAACGCGACGCGGCATTCCCCTAAGTCCAATTATGTACTGAGGGAAGAAGGTAAGACTAAAACCTACAAAGGCCATCCAGAATTGAAGCTTGCCCAGCCCCTCTCGATACATTCTTCCTGTTAACTTTGGATACCAGTAGAAAAATCCAGAGAAACCGCCAAAGACTGCAGTACCCGCTAGCACTTGATGGAAGTGAGCCACCACAAAGTATGTATCGTGAACGGCGAAGTCAATTGGCGGAGCTGCCAACATTACTCCGGTTACTCCACCCATAACGAAGGTAACCAAGAAGCCGACGACAAAGAGCATCGGAGTCTTGAACTCAATATCCCCGCCCCACATCGTAGCGATCCAAGTGAAGACTTTAACACCTGTTGGAACAGCGATCAGAAGAGAAAGAGCAGAGAAGAACGGAAGGAGCACTGTACCAGTAGTGAACATGTGGTGAGCCCATACACCGGTTGAAAGAGCTCCGATAGACAAGGTAGCAAAGACCAATCCCTTATAACCAAAGACGGGCTTACGAGAAAAGACAGGAATAACCTCAGTGACAATTCCAAAGTATGGAAGCGCAAGGATGTAGACCTCAGGGTGGCCAAAGAACCAGAATAAGTTCTGCCACATAACCGGCGATCCACCCCCAGAGACCGTGAAGAAGTGAGCTCCGAAGTGTCTGTCGGCATAGAGCATGATCATTGCCGCGGTCAAGATTGGAAACGCGATCAAGATCAACATGCCGGTGACGATCATATTCCAGGTAAAGATCGGAAGGCGGAACATAGTCAGCCCCGGCGCCCGAAGGTAGAAGGCTGTAGTAATGAGGTTTACCGCAGTGAAAATACCCGAAAAACCTGTAAGTACGATAGCCACGATCCAGAGGTCAGGGCCTGCACCTGGTGCATTGGAGTAGCTAGAAAGCGGAGCGTATGACACCCAACCGAAAGCAGCAGCTCCACCGGAGGTAAAGAAACCCGACAGCATTGTGACTCCACCGGTCAAGAAGAGCCAGTAGGAAAGTGCGTTCAAACGTGGAAATGCCATGTCCGGCGCTCCAATTTGAAGCGGAAGAATGTAGTTGGCGAATCCACCGAATGCGAACGGCCCCGCAAAGAGGTACAACATCATCGAACCGTGGATAGTAAAGAGTTCGTTGTATGTCTGTTGCGAAACCAAGTGGTTATTCGGACCAGTGAGCTGGGCCCTTATGATCATCGCCATAGCACCAGCGATGAGCATAAATACTAGGGAGGTGTACATGTACGACTTCCCGATAACCTTATGGTCAGTTGAGGTCAGCCACAGGTAGATACCCTTCGGCCCACCGTGATCGTGCTCGTGGCCACCCTCGTCGTGAGAGAGGTCTTTTCTCTCGTCTGCTATGGTCATTATGCCGCCTTCTGTTGTGTTAGCCAGCTCTTGAATTGTGATGGGGTTACGACACGCACGCTAAAGAGCATCTCTCCGTGGTAAAGGCCACAAAGAGCACTGCACCTACCAACGTAAGTTCCAGTAGTCGTAGGCGTGAGGTCGAAGTAGTTCGTGACTCCCGGGAGGGCGTAACGAGAGAAGTTGAAAGCAGGGACATAAAATCCATGAACTACGTCCTGCGATACAAGAGTTACTTTAGTGGTCTCATTCGAAGGAAGAACTAACTGCGGATAGTTCGCGCCTTGCGAAACGATTGAGACCCCATTGGAGTAGGTGAATCTCCAACCCCACTGGAAGGCCGTGATATCAACCGAGACGTTCGGGTTGGATGAGACCTGAGTGATCTTGTTCTCTGATCGAACGGTAAATACGAATAGTCCAATAACGATCAGGACAGGTATAACTGTATAAATGACCTCAACGGGAAGATTGGAGTGGCGCTGCTTTGGAATCTTGTTCGTTCCCTTGCGTCTCCTGTACTTTACCAGAACGTAAAAAAGTCCCAAGAAAGTAATACCGGCAACCACAATCCCCGTGATCATAAAGCCTTGATATAAAGACGCTTCGGACTGACCTTGAGTAGTAGCGCCTCGATAACCACCAAAAGCATTTGAACACGACGAGAGTACTAAAGCCAAACCGACTAGAGCGAGGCCTTCAATGCTCCTGTGTCTCTCTTTTACAAATTTAAAGCTGCTCATAGTAGAGTCCAATCGTTTGCAACATTCGCGCGACTATTCATCTAAATCCCCTTGATGATCTTGCTCATCGCTTCGGCCATTGGGCGCTGATCCACGAGGCGACCTTGGGATCTGATAGACACCGCTACCTCCTGAAGGAAGTGGTCCTAGGTCGACATCGACAGAAACGTTATTAATGACGGTCGACACCGCTGCTGCAGCCGTCGGCATTACGTACTCTTCAGTTCCATCTAGGACACTGTGGTACTTGACCTCTTCTGGGAGTTCCTCGATAATCTCCTCGTGAGCGATGCTGCGAGGCGCTGACTCCGAGGTAGAGAATGCACCCTCTTCGCTTCGCGAGATGATAAGAGCCCTCTTGCGCTTTCCAATTCCTGGAACATCAGATGCCTCTTTCGCGAGCTTATAGGCAATGTATGCAGCTATCGGAGGAACTACAAACAATAGGATCCTAAAGGCCCAGAGAACGAAGTTCAAAGATAGCGAGAATGAGTTAGCTAAAACATCAGTAGAGCTCGCAAAGAAAAGGACCACGTAGAAGGTTAGCAAACCTACTCCAACGGAAGTTCTCCATGGAACGTCTCTCGGATTGTCAAGGAGATTGTGCTCCGAGTTATCCTTAGTAATCTTCTTTTCAATAAAAGGCCAAGCACCAAGCAGGGTGAAGGTTATGCCCGGAAGTAGCACTGATGGGAAGAAGACGTTCGGAATCATGTGACCGAATGCCTGCACTTCCCAACTCGGCATGAGCCTAAGGGCGCCATCGAGCCAACCCATGTACCAGTCAGGCTGGACCGCATAGGATACTCGATAAGGAACATATTGGCCATAGAGCCAAATTGGGTTGATCTGAACCAAACCACCAAGGATTGCGATAACGGCAGCGGTTACGAAAAAGAACCCACCCGCTTGGAATGCATACGCTGGCCACATCGCCACGCCCACAACGTTACGGTCGGTCTTACCTTTACCCTTGAACTGAGTGTGCTTCTGATGCCACATGATCGCCAAGTGAGCAGTCAATAGTCCCACGATCAGGGCTGGGATAATCAAAATATGCAGGCTGTAAAAGCGAGGGATAATCGAATCGCCAGGGAAGTTTCCGCCGAAGAGGAGGAATGCAAGGTAGCTTCCAACAACTGGAACCGAAAGGACGATCGAAAAGGCGATACGTATACCCGTACCTGAAATAAGGTCATCAGGGAGCGAGTAGCCAAGGAAGCCATTCACGATTGCCAGCACCAAAAGTCCAGTTCCAACAAGCCAGTTAATCTCGCGTGGCTTGCGGAACGCGCCCGTAAAGAAGATACGGCAGACGTGAACAACGATCGCCGCGATGAAGACGTTTGCTGCCCAGTGGTGCATTTGGCGCATAACGAGCCCTGCACGCACCGAGAACGAGATATTCAACGTTGAGGCAAATGCCTCAGAGACCTTCGTTCCTCTTAGCGGAGCATAGGCACCGTTATAGACAACATCCTTCGAACTAGGAACGAAGAAGAGGGTGAGAAAGACTCCCGTGAAGAGGAGAATCACAAAGGAGTACATTGCGATCTCACCCAACATAAACGACCAATGGTCGGGGAAGATCTTATTCAATGACTTGCGTGTGAACTTAGCTATTCCGAGTCGCTCGTCAAACCAATCGGTTGCTTGAGTAACTATCATCCGCGCTCCCAATATCCTGGACCAACTGGCTCAAGGTAGCCAGATTGTGCCCTCAGGTTTCCATTTGAATCGAAGTAGATTGGCAACTGTGGAAGTGGCCGTGGTGCCGGACCAAATACCTGCGTTGCCCCGGTTAGGACGTCAAAGAGACTTTGGTGACAAGGACACAGAAGTTGCTGAGTCAACTCTTGGTAGAGCCCTACCGGACATCCAGCGTGGGTACAGAGCTTCGAGAAGGCCAAGTAACCCTGAGGCCCCCAGGTCTCACGCCCAGGCTTTGTGGTCCAATTTTGGTCTGCGACACGAATCAAAACGGTCTGAGAGATTGCACCACCCACGTCATAGCTTGGAAATACGGTCAGGATTCCGCCAACTTCAAGTGTGGCCGTATTCACGCCTAGACCGTCTGGACCGACGATTAGCGCATCCTTCTTCCAAGGCGTCGTTGTCAATGCCTTCTTTGGAACAGGTCCAAGCGAACGCAAGAAGGGGAAGAGATTAATAGCTCCGAAGAGACCAATTGAGGCACCGAGCATCTTTCCAAGGAAAGATCTGCGTCCTAACTGCTTTTGACCTCGATCGAGACTTGCAAGCATTGCCTGCTTCTCAACGATCTCGGACTTTAGCACTTCGCGCTCTTGAACGAAAGGACCTTGGGGTACTAGGTACTTGCCCCAAGCAACCATTCCAAATCCAATCCCACCAAGGGTCACGAAGAGAAGGCCGCCTTCGACTTGTGGTTGGCCGCCTACCCAATATGTAATTGCCAACCCAATCGTTGCAAGAACCGATAGGAAAAAGCAAACCCCTACAAATACTTCAGCTGACCTGTTCTTTGGCGCTACATCGATTGCAGAATTCTCGTGAAGTTGCGTCACTTAGCTTTTCCTCCGATCCAAAGTCCTGCAAGCATCAAAAGGCCAAGTCCAATCAAAATTCCAACGAATCCTTCTGTAACCGGGCCAACGTGACCAAGCGCTATTCCACCTTGGTCGACAGGCTTTTGGAGATACGTTACATACTTAGCGATATTTGCTACCTGCTGATCAGTCAAGGTGTTAGGGCCAAACCTCGGCATGTTGCCAGGTCCGCTGCGAATAGCCTCGGCAATCTGCGTAGGAGAGGCACTAAGGAGACTTGGCGCGTAAACGCCAGAAGCGAGAGCGTCGCCCGCTCCGGTGATGGTATGGCAGGCCGCACAGTTCGTCGCAAATAGCTCAGATCCATTTGCCTCATTTGCCATTTGAAGGTTTACATTAGGGATTGCAGGACCACCACTTGCTAGCGACGTAACGTAGGCGTCTATTGCCAACGTCTCACTTCGGGAAAATCGTGGAGGCTTTTGCACTGCCTGTGTCGTTGGATCCGCCAATGGCATACGCCCTGTCGATACCCAAAAGTCGATAGTCGCCGCTCCAAGTCCTTGTAGGTTGGGCGCACGGCTAGATCCTTGGGCATAGTTACCATGACAGCTTGCACAGTTTTCAACAAAGAGGCTTTTGCCGAATGGGATCGTCGACGGATCGAGATTTACATTTGTAATTGAACCATTTCCGTTACCATGTCCGTTGGACCCGTAGATATACGATCCCGTATAGCCGTAGTTACTTAGGGAAGAGGGGTTGTTCGACTGGGCATAACTAGCGGTTGGCGCGAAAGCCAAAAAGGCCGCCCCAACTGTAATTGTCCCAACGGCTATAGGCAAAAGGGTCGCTCGACGCGCCTTTCCAGGGCGTTTGAATATCGCCATTCAAATCTCCTAATGCGTGAGGAAGAGGACGCTGTAGAGGGCAATCCATACTACGTCAACAAAGTGCCAGTAATAACTGAGTGATTGGATTACAGGAAGTTCACCTGGGTCGTTGGTACGACCGGCAAGACGCCCGATAAGGAACAGCATTCCCACGAGTCCCAAGATTACGTGGAGGCCGTGGAGGCCAGTCATAATGAAGAACAATGACCCGAATGCATTCGTCGAAGCCGAAAACGCAACGTGTGTCCACTCGACAACCTGGTTAGCGACGAACGATCCACCCATCGTGAGGGTAAGTGCAATCCACCGAATCGCTGACTTACGACGTCCATGCTCGGCCTCAAAGACTGCCTTTTGCATTGTCACCGAAGACATTACGAGTATGAGGGTAAAGATACCCGACTGCAGAACGTCAAGCTTAATACCAGCTGGAGGCCAAGGACCCTTAGCTCCTGACCGCAGCGTAAAGTATGCTGCGAAGAGTCCAGAGAAAAACATCAATTCCGACGACAACCAGACCATTGTGCCCACGCCAAGCATGGACGGTCGGTTGAACCGGATTGGTTCACTCTCTCGACTGTTGTGCGAAACAATAGTCTGAGACATATACCCCATTCTTACCCGTGCAAACCTACATTGTTGAGAGATTCATCGATTCAAATCGAAAGATTCCTCTCTCAACTGTAACGAATCGTTTCCCTCAACCCTATGCGATACCTTAATGTCTATCAAAAGACCGACAATATTGCATATCGACCGCCTCAGAGGCTCAGTCAACCACTACTGGTCGATTCCCCATGAATCAAGAGTCTGAACCTCATCACTTTCAACGATAATACTCAACCGCTTCGTAGCACGTGTCACTGCGGTAAAAAATGCAGCCTTTTTAGTTCGGTTAGAGGTTACTAATCGCGACGGATTCACAACGATAACGCCATCGAATTCGAGTCCCTTAGATTGATCGAAGCGCCTGACGTCGACTTTTACATCTACGAACTCATGCAACACGTTTTCAACGGAGCGGTAAATGATACTTTCATCGCATTCAGAATGATTTGGAATTACCACTCCAATTAGACCAATTTTTAACTCCTCAACCATAACAACAATCGCGTCAATAACACATTGTGTAACGTCCCGATCACAATTTATGATGACTGGATCTACCCCAGTCGAGCGAATAGCTCGAGTAGGCATCAAGCCCATAGCCTCTGGATCGTAGAGGCGATTAGCCACCTCAAGTATCTCGCTAGGAGTGCGGTAATTGATACTTAGCTGCTCATATCGCCACTCCCTAATCGATATGGCGATAGGTTCAACGATCTCTGCCCAGCTTCCAACTGAGTACGGGGCGGTACTCTGCGCCAGGTCACCAACCAATGTCACAGACGATGAAAGTGTTCGACGTCCGATCATTCGAGATTGCATATAGGAGAGTTCTTGGGCTTCGTCAACGACGATATGACCGTACCTCGCCGGCAGAGTCTGCCTCTTGTGATACGGACCAAGATATACCAGTGCTTCGTCAAGAAGTGGAAGGTCGGCATCGCTCAAGTATCCGTGGATATACGTGCGATTTAGGATCGAGATCTCATCACCGCTCAAAATATCGCGCGCAGCTAGTTTTGTTAGCGCGGTATGCGAGTACAGATCATCGAGTAGATCTTCGGGGGCAAGGCGAGGCCAAATACGTCCGACAGCTTTAATGAATACTGGATCGCTTCGAATCTCTCCAGCAATCTCGGCAACTTGATCAACGTCCTCTTCATCGAGTTCCAGAGGAGGCGCAGGAGCGCTCTCTTCCTTTTCATCAATGTCGAGTGATGAATAGTACTCACTCTTTTTAATGTAGTCAGTAGCAAGTTCCTTCGCCAAAAACGTCTCAACGATTCGGACGCGTTCGTTATGGGTACCTGGACGCCTCTTGGCTCTGCGAACCGCCGTTGCGGAAAGCTCTTTTGTAATAAATACAGATACTGACCCGATATTTATCTCAATTGGACTCCCTAGAGGCCGCTGCCGATCAAGAACCGCCTTTTCAATGAGGCGGACCATGCGCCTGTCAGCTTTGACGGTAGCTTCCTCCTCGCCGGCGATGCGAAGTTCCCGTTTTACCTCAACCATCCTTGCGATTGTGGTCAATTCGACTCCACTCTCGCCTAGAGATGGCAAAACTCTCTCAATGTACTTCAGAAAGACTGGATTAGGCGCAATTACCAAAACCCTTTGGCTATCTAGGCGGGATCGGTGCGTGTAGAGGAGGTAGGCGGCACGGTGCAACGCAACTGCAGTCTTTCCAGTACCCGGTCCACCTTGAACCACAAGGACCCCAGAGAGTGGAGATCGAATGATCCGATCCTGTTCGCCTTGGATTGTCGCGACGATATCTCCCATCTGACCACTGCGCGCCTTATCGATTGCGCTGTAGAGTGCCCCTGGGCCAACTAGGTCGTTACCGGTATCGCTACCGCCTGCTAGTGGTTCGTCTTCGATCGAGACCAAATTCTCCCCATCGAGTTGAAAGTGTCGACGAAGCGTCAAGCCCATTGGATTTAGGGCTGTAGCACGGTAGAAGGGTTCTGCGACTGGCGCCCTCCAGTCAACAACAAGGGGCTCCATTAAGTCGTCTGCAACTGCTATACGACCAAGGTAGAACCGATCGCCATTGCTCATCGGCCCAACTTCGTGATCGATTCGACCGAAACAAAGGGCTAACTCGCCAAAGTCGAGGTGATTAAGTCTCTCGAGGGTCGAATTTACAACGATGTCCCGCTCTGCTCGAGCTTGATGAGTTCCACCCTTTTCTTGGTAATACATCTCTTGAAGGTTGCTCGACAGGCTGCCTCGCAATTTACGAACCTGCTCGTAGGCCGCCTTGATATATCTGCCCTCAGACTCTAACTCTGGATGATTATCCAAAAGTTCTCCATTTCAACCCTGCTATCTTCCAAACGCTTGGAAAAAAACGCGCAATATAGGCTAATCGCGATTGAGGCAATTGAAGATGTGCCCAAGTCAACATCTTGCAAGATCTCCACTTTCATCGCTGTTCGCTTTTTAGATACCTAAGATATAGACAGTTATGAAAACTTCACCCTTTATCTCCGCCCTGACCACGGGCGAAAACCCCACAACGCCAGTTTGGTTTATGCGTCAAGCTGGGCGCAGCCTGCCGGAATATCGCGCAACCAAGGGCACTACCAACATCCTCGACGCAATCTCAGAACCAGAACTCGCGGCAAAAATTACACTTCAGCCAGTCGAAAGGTACGGGGTCGATGCAGCCGTCCTCTACAGCGACATCATCGTTCCAGTTAACTCGATCGGGTTTGGCGTCGAGATCGAAGCCGGCATCGGACCGGTAACCCAAAATCCCTACACCTCCGTCAAAGACCTCAATCGCCTCGAAGGCTTCGATCCGGTCAAGTCAACTCCTTACGTCCTTGAGACAATCGAAATTCTCAAGTCAAAACTAGAAGTACCTCTGATTGGATTTGCCGGCGCACCATTTACTGTGGCGAGCTACCTCATCGAAGGGCGCCCAACACGAACATTTGAAGCAACAAAAGCGATGATGCACGGCGATAGTGAAACCTTCGCAAAGCTGATGGAAAGACTTGCGGAGATCACTTGGCTGTCACTTGAAGGCCAGATCAATGCCGGCGCTGATGCTGTTCAAATCTTCGACTCATGGGTAGGCAACCTATCGGCCTATGAATACGACACCTTCGTAGCCCCGCACACTCGATACGTAGTCGAGAAGGTGAAAAAGCTATCGGTGCCCGTAATTCACTTCGGAACCAATACCACTCACCTATTACGCGAATTTGCCAAGATTCCAACGGATGGGGTTAGCCTAGACCACCGAAGTTCGTTCGCCGAGGCAGTAGAGATACTAGGGACAGATCGAACCATTCAGGGGAATCTTGACCCAATTCTCTGTCTCACCACAGAAGGCGTAATGTTGAACGAAGCCAAGCGAGTACTGGTCGAATCAAGCTCGGCAAGCAAGTATATCTTCAACCTTGGTCACGGCGTTCTACCGTCCACCAGTCCTCAAATGCTTGAAAAACTAGTCGAATTTGTGCACAAAAATGGGGCTGAACTGAGGCAATAGTTCGAATCCTAGTTGTAACAAAAGAGGTTTTTAGCAATGGCAATAGCGATAATTGGCGGCGGTCTCACTGGATTAGCGAGCGCAGTTTTTCTCGTAGAAAGCGGTATCTCTCCCTCTGAAATCGTCATATTCGAAAAAGATCTCCGTCTAGGGGGGAAAGTCGAAACAGAAGTATTTGGAGACAGACCCGTCGACCTTGGTCCCGATGCATTCCTAACCCGAACTAACGACGCAACTGGCTTCGCCAATCAAATCGGAATTGGCGAAAGATTGATTCGCCCATCGGTATTCAGCGCATCGATCTACGCCAAAAACCGTCTGCATAAGGTGCCCTCTGGAATCATGCTCGGTGTTCCGGTCAATTTCAAAGAATTCTTTTCAAGCGCCTCTATGATTTCAATGCTAGGCAAACTGAGGGCGGCGGCTGACTTTATACTTCCGAAGTCGCAACTTGGCGAGGACTACACGGTCTCTGAACTTATTGGCGGTCGCTTTGGTCGTGAGGTTGAAGAGATGCTAGTTGAGCCGATGCTTGGAGGCATTAATGCCGGATCAACCAAGGACCTCGGTATCGAAGCGGTCGCTCCAATGATCAGGAGCGCATATAAAAAGTCAAATAGCCGATCCTTAACTAAAAATCTCGTCTCAGTATCACCGAAGTCAAATTCGACAATTGCCCCACAAGTTCCATTTGGGTCATTTTCAAATGGACTATCTGAACTAATTGAAGCATCGGTCAAATACATCGAAGGTGCAACAATACACACTGGCGTGGAAGTAACTGAGATTGTATCGATTTCTCTGGGTGTCAGAGTGGAAACATCGAACGGCGAATCCCATAACTTCGACAAAACGATCGTCGCGGCTCCTTCATTCGCAGCCCATCAAATGTTACAAGACATTTCAGCCGATGCCAGGGACGGATTGAAGAGTATTGACTTCGCGTCCGTCGGAGTGGTCCTGCTTCGCTATCGCAAAGATTCGATTCAAGCTCCGATAACTGGAAGCGGAGTCTTAGTACCAAAGTCGAACAACTTCCTTATGACCGCAACAACATATGCATCTCGAAAGTGGAGTCACATTGCGAGTGAGGACTTTGAGATCTTCAAGGTCTCGGTCGGACGCTTTCGCGACACTCGCTTTCTGCCGATGACCGATGACGAGGTAGCAGAAAAAGTATCATCCGAGTTAGAGCAGATACTACAAATTACCGGTGCGCCTGACCTTACTTCAATAAAAAGATGGGGTCGAGCCTTGCCACAATTTAGACCGTACCACCGGGAGATGGTCTCCTCTATCCGTAACAGCGTCGAGGCTCTCAACAGGGTATTCATAGCTGGTGCTAGTTATGACGGCGTAGGAATACCGTCATGCATTTCATCGGCTCGTAACGCGGTCAGCCGCGCGCTTAACTCGAGTAACTAGCTAGTTTCGTATCAATACAAGCGACTTAAAGTGCTGTGCAACAACTCTAGCCCAGGTGGGATTTACTCCATTGATGGAAGATAGGTCCTCTTCGCTCGCGTCCAAAAGTGAGATATCACTGGGTAGCCCATTTAAGATCGCAGTCTTGACGTTGACAGGCACGTCCTGCATTCGAGCTAACTCGCGCATTCCTCGCCCAGGAAGCCCTTCGCCATCGGATCGACTTTGTCGACTTGGGCCTCCTTGGTCAATCCTCTTCCAAACAGCCGAGCAAAGTGGAATCTCGAGGAGGGCTTTGCCAACGCGCTCCATGATCAATAGGTCTTCGGTTTCGAGACTCCCAAGAAATTCGATTACCTGATCGGCCTCCATGATTGAGCAAGCGCCCATGTAATCTTCAACCATCGAACGATACTCCAGTTCGAAGCCACTCGTTAGTTCATTCAATTGCAGCGAAACCAAGCGGCCATCGCTGCCCAATTCAACGAGCGAGGCCTCTATCTCCTCAGATATACGCCTGACCATCTCAAATCTTTGAAGGACGAGGACGACATCACGAAAGTTAACAGCACCAGCAGTCTCAAGATTATCGAGCCTGCTGATCACCTCTTCGAGGCGATTCTTATATCGCTCCAAGGTCGCAAGGGCTTGATTGGACTTCGAGAGGAGCGCCGTAATCGCACTCAATGACCGCCGAAGTTCGCCCTTGTACACCGTGATGACGCTCTGCTCCTCTGAGACCGATAGGACTGGAAGCCTAAGAGACCTAGCTACACGCTCGGCAGTTCTATGGCGGGTGCCAGTCTCGGAGGTTGAAACTTTGGGGTCTGGCATAAGATGCACATTTGCCCTTGCAATCCGTCGTCCGTCCGAAGAAAGGATTATTGCACCATCCATCTTCGCAAGCTCATAGAGCCTCTGGGGCGAATACTCAGTATCCAGCAAAAAGCCACCGGTGCATATAGATAGCACCTCCGGCCCGTCACCAACGACTACTAAAGCGCCCATTCGCCCCTGCAGTATCCGATCGAGACCATTGCGAAGGGGAGCGCCTGGTGCGACCAGGGATAGGGTTGTGGAGATTTCTGGACCACGGCGAGAGAACATATTTAGATCCTAGACGAGATCGTCATTGGACATTATCAAATGACCAGCCAATAGCGCCTCACTTACGGTTCGAACGTTAATTAATCCCCGATCGGCCTCTGCCTCCAAATTGCCTGGCTTAGGTCCAACCACGGTTGAGAAGCCGTGGCGAAGTAGCTCCGAGTACCTTTCGTAGGCCAGAGAGACTCGACGGACTTCACCAGTCAATCCAACTTCGCCAAAGAGGCCGACCTCCTTTGGAATTGGGTGCTTGGTAATAGCGGAGGTAATCGCTGCGGCTACCGCCAAATCAGATGCCGGATCATCTATCGAGATCCCTCCAGCTACAGATACAAAGATGTCGAACCTTTCAGACCGCAACTTGATGTAATGGTCGAGTACACCGATTATCATCCCCCCTCTAACTGATGCAATGCCGTTGAAAATTCTTCGTGGGCTCTCCTTACCAGTGGGAACGACCAGCGTCTGAATTTCGACGAGCCTCACCCTAAGTCCATCGCGTACCGCCGTAACGGCTGACCCATAAGCCCCTACACGTCTATCCATTAATGCAGAAACAACAAAATCGTGGTCGGCAGTCAATCCCGAAGGAGTCATCTTGAGATATCCAACTTCAGAGACCCGTCCGAAGCGATTCTTCAACGATCTCAGCGAGCGTGAAGTGCCACTTCTCTCACCTTCAATAACGTAAACCGCATCTACCAAGTGCTCTAGTTGCTTCGGACCGGCTATCGATCCATCTTTAGTGACATGCGAAAGGATAACGACCGGTGTCTTTGAACGACGAGCAAAGGTGGACAATAGCGACGAGCATTGACGAACCTGATTGATCGACCCCGGAGGCGAGTCTATAGAACCATCCGCCATCGCTTGAATCGAATCTACGATCAAAAGATCGTACTTTGCCTTCGTAGATACGACTTTTTCGATGCTAGATGTTGCGATAACCTCTAAGCCATCCGTCTCTAAGCCACATCTCAACACTCTCGCCGCTACTTGGTCCTTTGACTCTTCGCCCGTCACATAAAGTACACGACCGCCACTCTCAACGGTATCCTTAGCCAAAAGGAGAGCTAACGTCGACTTTCCAATTCCAGGCTCGCCACCTATCAACAACGTCGATCCCGCTACGATACCGCCGTCGATCGCTCGCGAAACCTCGGTATCCGAGATTGCGACCGGTGGAGAATCGAAGCCCGCTACGACCTCTTCAATAGGTTGAGAAAAATCCGTTTTAGAGGTGTCGAGGAAGTCGTCAGATACTTCAACGATCATATTCCAACTCTCACAATTTGAACACTGACCCATCCACGTCGGAAATGTGGCATCGCAGACGCTACAGATATACGAGTTGGTCTTCTTTTTCGCCATCTAATTCCTTTTTCACACCTAGCATCATCGAGTCGAGGTTACCAATTAGGTGTATAAATAAGATCGGCGAACCTCTAGGGGTTCGCCGATCTTTACTTCAAACTGCGATTAGGTCAAAGACCCTCGGAGACCTTAGTTGTCTTGACCCGTTCCGGATCCAGTCAACTCAATCTCAGGTGGCTCAAAGCCCTCGACTTTACGGAAGACAACTTCACCGTCTTCAACGTCGACGACAACCGTGTCACCTACGTTGAACTCCTTCCAAAGGAGCTTCTCAGAGAGAGGATCTTCAATAAGACGTTGCAAAGCGCGTCGTAGCGGACGGGCACCAAGTGCAGGATCGTAACCCTTTTCACCAACGAAGTGCTTGGCAGTGATCGTCAAGACGAGTTCGATACCCATCGTCTCTAGCTGACCCTGAACTCTAGCAACCATCAAGTCGACGATTTCAGTAACTTCGGCTTGAGTTAGCTCGTGGAAGACGATGACATCATCGATTCTGTTGAGAAACTCGGGCTTGAAGTGAGCACGGAGTGCGTCGTTTACTCTTCTCTTCATCGTCTCATAGGAAACGTCTTCACTCGACTTGGAGAATCCAACGTTCGACTTACGAAGGTCAGCGGTGCCAAGGTTAGAAGTCATGATCAGAACTGTGTTCTTGAAGTCAACCGTTCGACCTTGCGAGTCAGTCAAACGTCCATCCTCGAGAATCTGCAACAGCGCGTTGAAGACGTCAGGGTGGGCCTTCTCAACCTCATCGAATAGAACTACGGAGAATGGCTTACGCCTAACCGCCTCAGTTAACTGTCCACCTTCGTCGTATCCAACGTATCCAGGAGGTGACCCGACTAAACGAGAGACCGTATGCTTCTCCATGTATTCACTCATATCGAGCTGAATTAGAGCATCTTGATCACCGAAGAGGAACTCAGCCAAAGTCTTAGCAAGTTCGGTCTTTCCTACGCCGGTTGGCCCAAGGAAGATGAAAGAGCCACTAGGACGCTTTGGATCCTTTAGACCTGCGCGGGTACGACGAATCGCCTTTGACAAAGCTTTGATTGCTTCATTTTGACCGATAACTCGCTTGTGAAGCTCGTCTTCCATACGAAGCAACTTCGCAGTCTCTTCCTCGGTCAACTTGTAGACAGGAATTCCAGTCCAATTCGAAAGGACTTCGGCGATTACGTCCTCGTCCACAACGTCGAATAGGTCCTTACCAGATGCCTTCCACTCGCTCTCTAGGGCTGCTTTAGCCTCGAGGCGCTCCTTTTCACGGTTAGCAATTTTCTTAGCATCCTCAAAGTTTTGACGCTCGATGGCTGCCTCTTTGTCACGGCGAAGGTTAGTTATTTCATCTTCGATCGTCTTCAACTCAGGCGGCATTGACATACGACGAATCCTGAGACGGCTACCCGCCTCGTCGATGAGGTCAATTGCCTTGTCTGGGAGAAATCGGTCAGCAATGTAACGATCTGCTAAATTCGCTGCCGCAACGATGGCTTGATCCGTAATCGTCACATTGTGATGGGATTCGTACTTATCTCGAAGCCCCTTCAAGATCTCAATCGTATGCTCAAGGGCTGGCTCGCCAACTTTGATGGGTTGGAAACGACGCTCAAGAGCCGCATCCTTCTCAAGATGCTTGCGATACTCATCGAGAGTTGTAGCACCGATCGTTTGAAGCTCACCTCTTGCAAGCATTGGCTTCAGGATCGACGCCGCATCAATTGCGCCCTCGGCAGCGCCGGCTCCGACCAAGGTATGGAGCTCATCAATGAAGAGAATAATGTCACGACGAGTCTTAATTTCCTTGAGAACCTTCTTGAGGCGCTCCTCGAAGTCACCACGGTAACGGCTTCCTGCGACCAAAGAACCTAGATCGAGGGTATATAGCTGCTTTCCGCGGAGTGTGTCGGGAACATCGTTTGCGATGATCTTTTGAGCAAGCCCTTCGACGATAGCTGTCTTACCTACACCAGGCTCACCAATCAACACTGGGTTGTTCTTGGTACGACGCGAGAGTACTTGCATCACGCGCTCGATCTCGTTGTCACGACCAACGACTGGATCTAACTCTTTATCTCTGGCCATTTGTGTCAGGTTTCGGCCAAACTGATCAAGTACCGGCGATCCCGCACTATTCTCAGTCTGTGCTGATTGACCGCCCACACTTGCTCCGGCGGTGTCTCGGTTTTGATAACCAGAGAGAATTTGGATAACCTGCTGACGAACGCGCGAGAGATCAGCTCCGAGCGAAATTAATACTCTTGCCGCTACGCCTTCGCCTTCGCGAACTAGGCCGAGGAGCATGTGCTCCGTGCCTATGTAGTTGTGACCCAACTGAAGCGCCTCTCTCAGCGAGAGCTCCAAAACCTTCTTAGCCCTTGGCGTAAAGGGAGGAGAACCCGCAGCAGGAGTCGTTGCAGGTCCTATTAGCTCATCAACCTTCTCTCGCACGGCCTCAAGCGAAATACCTAACGACTCTAAAGCCTTTGCGGCTACTCCTTCACCCTCGTGGATTAGTCCGAGCAGAATATGCTCGGTTCCGATGAAGTTATGATTGAGAAGGCGCGCCTCTTCCTGAGCGAGCACAAGAACTCGTCGGGCCCTATCGGTGAATCTTTCAAACAAGACTTTGCCTCCTCACTACGGCTGATAGAACACTCTTAATTGTAATTTCCATTTCTACAAATCGCATATCAGACCAGTTCATTTACCTTCCAGTAACCTAAACAAATTCGGACCTGATTTACTTCCAAGTTGTTTTGGATATCAACTAAAGAGCATCGATCGCACCCTATGCCTACATTGAACCACAAAAACCTGAGATTTACCTCTATATCGGACAAACTCTGCTGTAAGTTGAAGCCATAGATGCACTTAGGAAATATTCAAGCAACTTCGCCACCTGACCTAGGGTGAATCGACCTCCACATGTGTCTTTTGTCGCACAAATAGGTCTTTATGCTTTTTTTTACTTGGTAGTTACAAAGTTAGCTCCACATTGACATAGCCTATTAGATAGTGCAACTTTTTACAGACTCACCAATAGAAGAGATTGACCAGTACCTAGCGCGCTTAGAGGTGTTGCTGAGCCAGGCCGTGGCATCCGATGACGTCCGCCTCTCAGAAGTTGCATCCCATCTAATCAAGGCTGGAGGAAAGCGGATCCGGCCAAGCCTAACTATTACGGCGGCCCGAGCTGCTGGAGTCTCCGTCGATGATCGGGTACTGATGGCAGGAGTCGCTGTTGAACTCGTTCATCTTGCATCCCTGTACCACGACGATGTCATGGATGAGGCGACGACTAGGCGTAATGTTCCGAGCGTCAATAGCAGATGGGGCAACCTTGTTGCAATTGTCGCCGGTGACTTCCTCTTAGCGAGAGCTGCCGCTATTGCAGCAGATCTTGGTCAAGGCGTTGCCAAGTTGCTCGCCACCACCCTTGCACACCTTTGTGAAGGGCAAATTCTTGAAGTGAACGCTACCTTCGACGTCAGTCGTACAATACCGAGTTATAACGAGGCTATCGCAGGAAAGACCGCAAGCCTAATGGCTACGGCATGCCGTATTGGCGCACTGAGCGCGGGCGTAAGTAACGAAAAACTCGACAAGCTTGAGAGGATAGGTTTCCTCTTCGGCATGGTCTATCAGATCCGCGATGACGTACTTGACATAATCGGTACCGAAAAGGAACTCGGAAAACTACCTGGACAAGATCTAATCGAGGGCGTATATACCCTTCCAACGATTCTCGCCATCCAAAGCCAAGGTACCGAATCGGAGATCGCCAGTCGTCTAAGCGACGTCGCCCACAATGAAAACGACCTAACAATTGCGAAGAAGCTAATCGTCGGCTCCGGTTCGATCGAAGAGTCGATTAGGATCGCGCAAAGCTACTGCGATGAAGCTGTTTCGATTGCGGCTGAATTCGGCAACCCCACAGGCGACTATTTGGGATCGCTCGCCGACTCGTTATTGGCTACCATCACGCACATTGCTCGCGAAAGGGCCAAGACCGCTTAGTCAGGTCGTCATGACCCTAGGAGATTAAAGCGGCCTGCGTGCATACCGCCTTATTCACCGCCTTATTTGACTTCTACGCGGCTTCCAATTCATTGACGTCAGACGTTGAAAACATGAACTTGTTGAAGATGAAGAACTTTCCAACCCACAATATCCCAAAGGCAAAGAGCGAGGCGAAGTTCACCGCTAGAGCGGCTCCAAGGTGAGTAAAGTTATGGCTCTTTGAATATCGATCGGCGAAGGCAACTGTCACAATCGAAACCGCCAAACCCAAAAATGCCAGCGCCCAAAATGGAAATACTTCCTTCCAAAAGTGCGACTTGCCGCTCTTGCCCCAGGCCCAATTGCGGTTCATATAGTAGGCAGGTACCGCAGAAACTCCCGTGGCAATAACGTTCGAAGACGTGGCGCTAAACTTCCTAGCCACTCCAAAGAGAATAAAGAGTGTCACCTGAGCTACAACTACCGAGACTCCCGAGGTAACGACGTAGCGAAAAGCCTTTACATACTTGCCATCGGTGCGGAACTCGTTAATGAAACTCAGTAACCCTGACAAATGATCTCCAGCCTTTTGTGGAAGGTAACCCTTTAATACTATAGGGTGTTATCGGGGCAACAGGCGATGGCCTAAAGCACCTGTCGACGACGGTCTATAAACCCAAGTTGCGAGCCTACTATGTACCAAAATTCACACTCTTCAGATCGATCCTACCCATTCTTCACCTACAATCTCTCAAGGAGAGTTACGCCAAAGCGTGGCTAAGTGATCAAATGACTGAAAGCCTAGAAAACCTAATTTCGATCCTCGATCTTGAGCAGATTGAGGTAAATATCTTTAGAGGATACACGCCAGACGAAAAGCGAATAAGAGTATTTGGTGGACAAGTAGCCGCTCAAGCCCTTATCGCCGCCGGACGTACGGTGGGCGAATTGGCTGTCCACTCTCTTCACGCCTACTTCCTGCGACCAGGTGACACTAGAATTCCCATCGTTTATGTCGTCGACAGGATTCGCGACGGAAAATCCTTTGCAACGCGTCGAGTTGTCGCATACCAACATGGTGAGGCGATCTTCAACCTATCTGCCTCCTTCCATAAGGCAGAAGTTGGGATCGATCACCAAACAAAGATGCCAGACGTACCGCCTCCGGCATCTCTTCCGACCTTCAAGGAAAAGATGGCTCCATTCGCAAAACGTATGGGCGACTGGTACTCACGCCCACGACCACTCGATCAAAGATACGTCACCGAGCCCAACATGTTCAAGACAGATTTACCACGCGAACCCCTTCAAAGGGTTTGGGTTAGAGCGGACGGCATACTTCCTGACGATCCCCTACTGCACGCATGCGTAATCGCATACGCCTCGGATATGACTCTTCTCGATTCAGTTATGCTTCCTCACCAAATTTCGTGGGATCAGCCAGGAATTATGGTTGCCAGCCTCGATCATGCAATGTGGTTTCACCGACCATTTCGAGCAGACGAATGGTTCCTCTACGACCAGCAAAGTACCAATGCATTTGGAGCTAGGGGACTCGCACGTGGTGAGATCTACTCCGAAAATGGAACGCTCTTGGTCTCTGTTGTTCAAGAGGGGCTCATACGCATCACCGATCGCGAGCAACGCTTTTAAAGAAACAAGGTGCCCCATCGAGATGGGGCACCTTTACTCTTGAAGATCAGAATCCTAACGAAGTACTATCGCTGATCGATGGAGACGTACTTGCGTTCACCTTCACCGGTGTATAGCTGTCGGGGGCGAACGATCTTTAGATCTTGGTCTAGAAGTTCTGACCAATGGGCTAACCAACCAGAGATTCGCGGAATAGCAAAGAGAACTGGGAACATATCCACTGGAAAGCCCATAGCCTGATAGATCAATCCGGAATAGAAGTCCACGTTAGGGTAGAGCTTCCGGGAGACAAAGTAGTCATCTTTTAGAGCGGCATCTTCCAACTTCAAGGCGATATCAAGGAGTGGATTCTTTCCCGTCACTTCGAAGACGTCGTATGCAACCTTCTTGATGATCCTCGCTCTTGGATCGTAGTTCTTGTAAACTCGGTGACCGAAGCCTTGAAGACGACCCCGTCCTTCTTTTACGCCTTGAATGAATGCGTCGACGTTGTCGATCGAACCGATCTCTGTAAGCATTCGAACCACGGCCTCATTGGCACCACCGTGGCGTGGACCATATAGCGCTGCGCACGCAGCGGCGGCTGAAGAGTATGGGTCGGCATGGGCAGATCCTGCAGTTCTCATAGCAGTCGTTGAACAGTTTTGCTCGTGGTCAGCGTGAAGGATGAAGAGAACGTCGATAGCCTTTGTCAACGCTGGGTTTGCTTCGTAGCGTGGCTCTGCGACCTTCCACATCATCGATAGGAAGTTAGCGGCAAAGGGGAGTTCGTTGTCGGGGTAGACGAATGGCATTCCGACGCTAAAGCGATGTGCGGCAGCGGCCAAAGTCGGCATCTTCGCAATCAACCTTACGATCTGCTTCTCTCTTGACTCAGCATTATATATATCTTTGGCGTCGAGATAGAAGGTAGAGAGGGCGGCGACAGCCGAAACCAACATACCCATAGGGTGGGCATCGTAGTGGAAGCCCTCTAGGAATCGCTTGCGAACGTTCTCGTGAATGAACGTATGGTGGGTTACCTCTCGAGACCAGGCATCGTACTGCTCCTTATTAGGCAACTCACCTTTGAGCAAGAGGTAAGCTACTTCGAGATAGGTCGACTCTTCAGCCAACTGCTCGATAGGGTATCCTCTGTACCGCAAGATTCCCTCATCGCCATCGAGGTAAGTGATCGAACTCTCGCACATTGCAGTGGTCGTTAAACCTGAATCGTAAAACCAAAGTCCTGGTAACAATGAGCGCCACGCGTCACTTGACACCCCGCCGTCGGTAATTGGAATCTCCACGGCCTTACCTGTTCGGTTATCCGTGATTGTAATTGACTCTGGCACTTTCTATTGGCCTCCATCATTCGAGCGGTTCATATTCTAGACTCGACCCACCTTGGCCATTTGCCAACTCCGATCGATACCCTGTCTAAGACTAAACACATTTGCCTACCAACGACAAATCATAGGATCTAAAAGTGGGGTTCGGGGTGTCATTGGCACTTCGAATTATAACGTCGACATCATCTTGCGTATCTAGTAGTGTCAGTGTCCATGAGTAGACGCATTAGCACTTATTTGAACTTCGATGGAAAGTGCGAAGAGGCATTCAACTTCTACGCCGACGCCTTTTCAATCAAATTCGACTCTCCAATAGATCGCTTTGGAGATATTGCATTTCCAGAGGGAACTCCCGAGCTTGATCCATCGGAAGGAAATTTGGTAATGCACACTCAACTTGAGATCGTCCCTGGACATCTTGTCCACGGAACTGACATGCTCAAGTCAATGGGGCACGAGTTGAGAGTCGGCAACAACACCACCATAAGCATCGACTTTGACGACAAAGAGGACCTCGACAACGTCTTTGCAGCCCTTGCTACCGATTCAACGGACCGTGTGGATCCGATTCAACAGATGTGGGGAGCCTATTGGGCGGTACTGCTCGATCGATACAAGATCCGTTGGATGTTCAACGCTCCTATCGAAAAGTAACTAAGACCCCGACTCATTGTCGAGGTCAATAGCCCATCCAAATGCTTAGCCCTCACCAATTACTTGGTTGGGGCTAAAGCGATATACGTTTGTCTTACGTAGCTCAAATCCTTCTCGAACATAAAGTCGATTCGCAGCCTCCCGATCAGGGCGCGATGTTAGATCTACACTCTTCGCACCCTTGGCTGTCGCGATCTCGTTAGCCCTCTGTACGAGGTACGAACCGACTGATTTGCCTCGGGCGCTCTGATCGACGACCACGTCCTCTATCCAAGCTCGAATTCCTGTCGGAATTCTAAATACGATCAATGTGAGCATCCCGGCTGCAGTACCTGACTCATCTCTCGCAACTATCAAAGTCGCGTCACGGTCGGCGATGATCTCCGAGAGATCATCCTTGGACATTGGCCCTGAAGACCTCGACAACTGAGGTATTAAAACATTTAGCTCCGACAATAGGGACTCAGAGAACTCTGTGGCTATTTCAATATGCAAAACTTTTCTCCCACGATTGTTAACAGGTGTATCGACCCATTTCGTAATCGTCACCTTCAAAAACTCCCTTTAGAGTAGTGCAACCCGAAGCTCAAATCATACTTGGCATACTGGACAGTAAAAGATGGGCCTCGGAACCCTCTCGCTTGGTGCGCCCATGATCCGTCTGACGATGCTCGTGCCACAGAAATGACAAGGAAGACCACCCCGTCCGTACACGAAGGTACCTTCAACTTCGCTGTCGAAGACACGCTTTACACCAGGATTCTCTCTAGCGTTAAAGGACAGGTCTGAGCGCGCTATCTCTAGTATCTCTCCCAATTCTTCAACTGCAATCGATGACGCAGACCGATAGGGTGAGATTTTCGCCTTGAAGAGAGTTTCACAGCGATAGATATTTCCTATTCCTGAAACGATCCTCTGATCCAAGAGGGCCTCGCCAACTAAAGCATCTCCGGCGAACTGTCTAAATCTCGATGTAGCCAAGTCGAGATTTAGTTCGTCGCGAATCAAGTCAGATCCAAGTTGGGATCGAAACGTACCCAGAGTTCGCTCCACACCTTTGCTAAGTTGCAGTACCGGCACGTCAAAGGCCACCGCTACTACATCGCCAGCCTCTATGACAGCAACTGCGTGGCGAGCCGATCTCTTCCAAGCAACCCCTGGGGAGTAGAGGTGCCAACTGCCTAACATCTTGGAGTGGGAACGCAAAATGACATCACCTTCGAAAAGGATGAAAAGATTCTTTCCGATAGACGTAACGTCGACTATCACTTTCCCCAACAGAATCTCTGAAGCATAGGGCAATGAACGAAGCTGCACTTTAGTCACACTCTTTTGCAGAAGGTAACGCCCAAGATTCTGCGAGATCCGGAAGATCGTATCGCCCTCTGGCACAAGTCACCTACCTACGTGGGATGCTAAAGTTCTTGCCCGGCACAAACCCGCGAGGAGTCTCCACCAAACCTAAACCAATACAAATTTCGCGCAAATCGCTGCCGGCCTCCAATTTGATATAGGAATCGCGCTTTTTCTCCGCATAGCGATCAAAGAGTAGAGTGATCGCTTGGGCTAATACAGGCTCGTCAAAGTTTTCTACCTCAAAGGTATCGACGAGGGTCGACGACGACAGGTTGTAAAAGAGAACCGGTACTCCGTCATCGAAGAAGACCACAGAGCGTCTTCTAAATTGCGCACTGGTGCACAAAAGTACACGATCAGGGTAATCCGCCTGCTTGCCAAATGGATTCGCGGAGTCCCTCTCAAAGAGCCACGTAAGCGATCGAGCACCTCGAGCAAGTCCACCTACTTCGTTGCGCATCAAGTCGGCGACCGCCGGCCTCATGAATTGCAGGTGGCCAAGTTGTTCGACAAAGACACCTTTTACGAGGTAGCCGCTTGAAACTAGAGTATCGAGAGTTCGCCGATATCTCGAAAAACCACCCTGAATGGCAAGGTAGTTAAGGGACCTAGGTGTCAAGATAGTTTGACGATCCACGAGAGACAGGATAAAGTCGACTTCGGTTCCGCTCGATCGAATTGACTCGAGGCGTCGAAAACGAGCGGTCGCTAAACCATCGCGCTCTCTCTCGATAGCTGCAGAGATTCCCCTTCTCAAACCACCTCTACGGACGTTGGTCTTTGAAGCTCCAGCAGCTGAGTGGTGTACCCTTGAAAGACCACTTCGAATGAGCTTCATTGAATCGCAGGTCAAGATAGCGGACTTCAAAGCCTCCATGACCATCGACGTGGCCCCAAATCCATCTTCTAAGTCACCCAACGAGAAGAGATCTCGCACTCCAGTCAGGGCAGCTAGATTCTCTTCGCTCGCTTCGCCCACCTTTAGCTTCAGTGGACCTTCGAGATAGTGCCTGACCAGCTCAGGGGATAAAAAAGCGATCTCGCTCTTAAACGCAACCCTATAACGAACGACTACTGGGTAAAAGACGCCCATCCGTATCAATTCGTCGAGGTGTGTCGATTGATAACCGATAAGTGAAGAACCAAGTATCTCATCTTCCCACTCGGAAATGGTGAACGCGAGTCCTTCGTGAGCATATAGAAGCTCTCCGACAGACTCTAAAGAGCTCTCCATACCGCCCGCGCGATTCGATCGCGAAGTCACAAACTTTGAAAAATCCGCCAACGAAACTGGGGCTAGCATCCCCTTTGCGATCTCTGAGGAGGCGATTCGTAGCGCTCTCAAAACCTCGACGTCACAATATTCAATACCGACGTGGCCAGGGGTAAACCCACCCCTCAAAAGGTCACCCCTTTCAACTGCACTTTCAAAGAGCTCCTCGACTAAGTGGCGGTTTAATCCATATCGCTCTGAAAATAGGCTCACCGTAAAAGGCAAACTCACCTTTGCAAAGCGGAGGAGCAACTTGAAGAGCGGCTCTTCGACTGGATCTAGAAATTCGCTAGGCACAAATGAAGGGATAATAACTCCAAGGCCATCGCGATACTTTGCAGAATCCAATGGCGCGATAAAGCGTATCTTGTTACCGATCTGCAATTTAACGATTGCCCGACGATCGATGGCTTCTTGGATGTGCGAACCGAAGTCAACTCCTGGCGAGAAGAGTTGCGCGATCTGTTCAATGTCAAGATCACCAACTAAACCCAAAGTGCGTGAAAGATCGGCTACCGTTGAGCTTTCATCCAGACTTGCCCAGCGCTTTATCCGCTCCTCAATCTCGACGAATGCCCCTTCTTCAAGGAACGAACGAAGCTCACCCTCGCCAAGGAGTTCTTGAAGAAGTTGGTGGTCAAGAGATAAGACGATCGATTTTCTCTCGCCACTTGGAGCATCACTATCGTAGAGAAATGAGGAGACGTAGTTGTATGCCAAGGTAGATGAAAAAGGTGAAGGTCGCGCAACTATCCGTGGAGCAAGGCCAATCCGACCGTCGGTAATTTCTCGTAGGATCTCCTTTAGACCATCAAGGTCAAAGGTGTTGGATAAAAGCTCACGAACCGCCTCATAAGTCACCGGAAAGTCTTTATCGTCTCCCAACTTCCCCAAGAGTGAATTCGAACGCTGGCGCATACGCCACAATGGAGTCCGCGAGTTAGGGCGCCCTTTGAGAATCATAAGGGACCTATATGCGCAATCCCTGAAGGTCGATCCAAAGAGTGGCGTCGCTGAAACGCCGGCCAAAAGAAGGTCCTCCACCTCCTTTTCATCGACTGCTATGAGGTCGCATATTTCATCGATTTCAGTCGTCGGTGATCTAAATACGATCCCATCGTTGTCGGCGATCACATGAACGTCTTCGCCATAGATTGACAAGATACGCTCTGAGATGATCGTTGCCCACGGTCGATTCACGCTAAGGCCAAAGGGGGAGAGCAGAACCACTCGATACTCTCCGAAGTCGTCCTTCATGATCTCAACAGGAAGTCGTCGAGGAGTCGGAAGTCCCACTTCGCTCATTTGCTGTTCGTTCAAGTACTCTTCTAGATTCCGATAGAAGTCGTCGTCAAGGGTGAGTGGACCTCCCTTGTCAATGCGTTTCGACCTCGCAAAGCTGCCGTAGAGCTCCAAAAGACGGCTTCCGAGTTGTCTACTTCGAGATAGTGAGTCACCCTTCCAAAATGGCATCTTGCCAGGTAGCCCAACTGCTGGCTCAACCTTTACTCCGACATCGTCAATCGACGTAATCCGCCACGACGTCGACCCCAAAATGAAGACCTCGCCAGGCCTCGATTCAAAGACCATCTCTTCGTCGAGTTCGCCTACGCGAGTACCATCAGGAGCAGTAACCCGATACAAACCGCGTTCAACGATGGTTCCTATGTTGCTCAGGACTGCTAAGCGAGCCCTCTTCGTAGGTCGAATCGTCATCGTAGCGATATCCAAGTCGATCAAAATCGGAAGATATGCCTCCCCATCGCGGTTTGCCTTTCCGCTCAGCATCTCCAAGACCTTGCGCAGGGCGGAGTATGAAAGATCTTGGTAGGTATACGTCGAGCGAACTAACATCAGTAGGGCTTCAACGGTTAGGTCGCGTTCGTAGATATCTGCTTCGAGTGCCATCGATACAATCTGTTGAGACAAAACATCAAGCGCGTTTTTAGGAACTGAGATCGTCTCGATCTCTTCGTCCATCATCATGAGGGCGGTAGTGTAACTAACAACTAAGTCATGGCGATGCTTTGGCATGAATACCGCCTTCGAAACTTCTCCTACCCTATGACTCGCTCGACCGACACGTTGGATCCCCGATGCCACTGAATTCGGGGATTCGACTTGTATAACTAGGTCAACAAAGGCCATGTCAATTCCAAGTTCAAGGCTCGAAGTCGCCACTAGAGCTTTTACTTCACCTCTCTTTAGTCGATCTTCGATTTGACTACGAGTCTCCTTCGACATCGAACCGTGGTGGGCAAAGACGACTTCTTCACCCACCTCTTCGTTGATACGATTTGATAAGCGTTCGGCCTGCCTTCGAGAGTTGACAAAGATGATGGCCGAATTTATACCGTGTAGTCTCTCAACTATCGACTTGGCAAGATGAGGCCAGATAGAAAATCTAACAAGTGGATCGGAAACTGCACTTCCTGAGAGCAACGGCGAACCGTCATCCGTCGCAATTGCTCCACCAATATCGGACATATCCTCAACGACACTTGTCAACTCGATCTCCATCTTGCGACGGCTCTTTGAAGTTACAATCTTTACCGGCCTAGGTACTGATTCAGCATCTAATCCGCCGAGATATGCTGCCACCTCCGAAAGTGGGCGCTGCGTAGCAGATAGTCCGATACGGATCGGCCTTGCTCCACCGCGAGCGGTAACTAAGGTGTCCACCCGGGCAAGAGATAGTGCTAGGTGCGATCCTCGCTTGTTGGGAGCCAACGCATGGATCTCGTCAACGATGATGTAACGCAAAGACGCAAGGGTGGTGCTAGCCCCCGACGACAGCATGAGGTAGAGCGACTCCGGAGTTGTAATAAGAATGTCGGGAGGATTCCTGATGAGACGCTTTCTCTCTTTAGCCTCAGTGTCGCCACTACGAACCCCGACGTCGATCGAGATACTAGCTCCACCCTTCGCTTGTGCGAGCATTTCAATCCCTCGCAGCGGCGATCGGAGATTTCTCTCGACGTCTACCGCCAGAGCCTTGATCGGGGAGATGTATAGAACGGTGGTACCATCGGGCGCACCTCCACTTCGAACGAGCTCGTTGATACACGCCAGAAAAGCAGCGAGGGTCTTGCCGGAGCCAGTAGGAGCAGAGATAAGCGTGTCTTTTCCTTCAGATATGTGCCTCCATCCCTCGACCTGAATATCAGTTGGGGCAGTAAAGCTTCTTAGGAACCAATCACACACGATCGGATCGAAGTTTGGAGGGAAGTCCGACATCGGTATCAAGCCTACTTCCACTTCTAAATTACCTAAAGAGAACCATAACTTATATGTAACCCAAATTGCTACGACCTACCGATCGTTACTTGATAGCCTTAATGACTGTGGAAATATCAAAAGCAACGCTACTTCGATGGTCCGAAGCGATCGCCGCGTCGGCGATGACTGGAATTGGCTTTACAGAAAACCTCTACGAGGTGGAACGCTTTGAAGAGATGCTCAAGATCGCCTCAGAGATAAGGGCCTCCGCTCACATCGACGGCCTTGGAATATCCGCAGAGTCCACCTCAGATGAGATCTTTGACCACTACCACAAGAACATCGGCAGTGGAATCAGTGGCTACGTAACGCCAAAGGCTGCGATTGGAGCAATCGTCGGCAACGAAGATGGAGAGATCTTGCTCATACAGAGGAGTGACTCCGGAATTTGGCTCTATCCGACCGGATGGGCAGATGTTGGCTATTCCCCGGCAGAGGTTGCAGCTAAAGAAGTATTTGAAGAGGCTGGCATCGAGGTAGAAGTCATTTCGCTACTCTCCGTAATCGACGGACTGCGACGAGGCTTTACTGCCGTACCCCTCTACTCCATGCTCTTCCTCTGTCGCGCAACTGGTGGATCCTTGAAGGCACACCCTCTTGAGTGCAAGGATGTTGGTTGGTTCTCACGCGATAACCTTCCTTCTCCAATGGTACGACACGAGGCTTGGGCTAAAATGGCTTTCGACGCGATCGACGGCAAGGTACCACCTACACACTTTGATCAGGTTAGGTCTCCATTTTGGAAAGAGCAATAGGGCCTCTAATCATCTATCTCTCTTAGGTACTCCTCGGCCTCTTCTATGAGCTTCAAGCTGCTTTCCACCACGTCAGCGGCTAAGTCTCGTAACTCCATAAAGTCCACTTGACTAGCCCATAGGTCAACTTGATCATCAGCCTCGATCTTGTTCATCGCTGCAGTTCCAGTAGCTAATACTGAAGCTGGGTCAAATTTTAGATCTGAAACCCGTACTCTAAAATCAAACATTCCGTCTAAAACTTCAATTAGTTCGAGTGCCCCTTTAACATCAATCTCATGTGCCTCAGTTATAGATGTAGTAAGCCACATTGAGGCTGCGGACAATTGCTTACTCTCTAAAATCACATGGACCGCACCCAAAGTTCCAGTAACTCCGGTGCACATATCCATAAACAGTCCGAATTTACGCATCAATTTAGGCGAATTAGATCGCACCAATACCCGACCAAAGTAAGGTTGGCGCTCGGTCGCAATGATACTTCCAAGGAGCACAACAGCGTCAGGTTTGAAACTTGCGACCATATCGGCAATTGCGTGACAGTAGCTACCCCACCCCTTCTTCATGGAGGGAAAGGAGGCGAGATAGACCCGTTTTGAAAGTGTGGGTAACTCCGCGCAGTAGATCAATACTCGAGGCCAATGCAACTCGCGACGCCTCCCATCGATGATTTGAATCGAGGGTTGAACTACCTCATCTTCCATGTAACTATCGACTCGTAGTTCGCCGCATACCGAGGCTGATAGGAGTTCACGCAAAAATGCAATCGCAATTCCACCTGAGCCAACCGCGTCATCGTCACCTTCAAACGAAAGAACAAAAACCGATTCCACCGCAAATCCATTTCTTGGCAATCAAAGGGGTCCATCCCTAAATTTATTTTAAAGATACCAAAAAAATGAACACCAATGCCGGAAACGACTCAACTTTTAGCAAAATCGAAATATATACAGGATTCCAAGAGCAAAGATTTAAAGAGTCAACTCTCGACAACATCTCCGAGAGTATCAACCTCTATACCCATTTCATCTAGCCATGCAAACGCACGTTGGAGATCATCGGAAGTGCCCTCTAATTCGCATATTAGCCATCCGTTACCATCTTCAACGTTTGCTCGTCGAATGTCCGCAAGCACATTAAAATCAAGAGCCAACGTCGCAATTACCGGCCTTTTTACCTGCGTTACTGGATAAACCAACTTAGCGCGCACACTTGCCATTATCTAAATCCCCTATTCCAACGATTTAATTACACGGTTGAGAGAGCCGCTCTTTAGAGGCTCTAGAGAAATCGAAACAAAGTCGTATCCGATCTTACGAATTTCCGCGGCTACTTCTGATTGGTCAGCCATTGAACCCAAGGTCTCATCGTCACCAACTTCAATCATGGCAATCTGTCCAAAGTCTCTCACTCGAACGTTAGCCAACCCTCGCTGTCTGAGATAACGCTCCGCACGCTCAACCCTCCCAAGAAGGCCAATTGTAATTGGGGTTCCGTATGGGATTCGAGACGAAAGACAAGGTGCTGCTGGTTTGTCCCAATTTGGTACGCCGAAATCACTTGCGATCGACCGCACCATATCTTTGGTAATGGCTGCTTCAAGCAGTGGAAACCTGGCTCCGCGCTCTTTAGAGGCTCGTTGGCCCGGACGATAGTCGCTCACGTCGCTAAGGTTGACCCCGAGTGCCACGACAGCACCAACCTCCTTAGCCAAAGGTTCAAGGCTGTCCATCAACGAACTCTTACAATAGAAACAGCGTAAAGCGTCGTTTTGAAGGTAATTCTCATCCCCGAATTCGTCGGTAGCCACAACCTTTACCTGCAACCCGAGGGTCGCCGCAAGCTCCAAAGCATCATCTAATTCGTCTCGAGCCAACGACGGGGAGTCAGCGATTGCCGCTATGACATTTTCTTCGCCTAAAAATTTGGTGGCCAAATAGCTTAAAAGCGTCGAGTCGACCCCTCCCGAATACCCAACGACCAATCGCTCGTACCCTCGGAGAATCGACTCTAGCTTTTCTACTTCCGCAATATATTTCACTCTATGCAGTCTACTTGAGTGAGTGAAAAAGTACTAGAAGGTTGTCTCTAGAACTGAATCAAGAGAACCAATAACGCCAGTATAGAAAGGACCGAACTCTCCATAGAGGGCAGATCCTTCATCATAACGCATCGTGTAAACGACCTCTTTGAGAAAGTCGGGCTTCGTCGCGAAGAGTGTTACGCCCCATTCATAGTCATCAACACCTGTAGAACCGGTAACCAATTGAATGACTCGTCCGGCAAAAGCTCTACCGGAAGCACCATGTCCAAACATCAGCTTCTCACGCTCCTCATAGGGGAGTGTGTACCAGTTATACTTCTCGCCCCTCTGCTTAGACATTCCGTAAAAGCAGATGTTGTACATGCCCTTAGGGGGTAGTACAGGGTATAGGCGCGGCGCACGACGGTCGGCGGGGAGATCCTTCGCGTACTCCGATACCTCGGTCATCGACACGTAACTATCGACAACGTCAAGCCCCGCCCTCTCAATATCTCTTTGAAACTGCTTCAACTTAACGAAACTCGGACCGTAAGCCAAAAATCCAACCTGCGCCTTGTGGCCCAGCATTGAAAATGGAACCAGATAATAGCCGGGCTCAGCAAGGGCCTTGGCAGCAACGTTTATTGCCGCTTTATCAAGTTGGCGATTCGCCTTACAAAAAAGGTGAAGAACAGCTAACCCTTCAGTTGGAGTGAAAGTTTCGTCCTCTGGTGAAAGTTCAGGAAGAACCTCTTCTGTCACAATGATCCTCCTCGGAAAGAGACATATCCGCCATTGGCGGATATGTCAAATACTCGCTAATTTAAATGCTACCTAGAAGTAGAGCTAACTACAGGTCATCCGGATTCGTCATAGGCTTTACGCCATCGAGCGAATACTCAGTAGTTATCAACGTCGATTCAGACGAGACGTAAGTCTCAGTATTTGCAGGCATTGGAAGCGCGATCTCTGGCGTACGGTGGTCCTTGTGGGCCGCTAGAGCCGCGTAGTGATAAGCCTCGAGCTTAGCGATAAAGTCAGGGTTATTGTAAACCGTTCCATCGATAAGCGGGCCTCTCATACCATTCACGATCGCACGAATATCTTCGCCGGTAACCGTCTTGTACGCCTCTAGAGCGTGAGCAACAGCGAACACTTTGTTCCTGTTATCCTCAAGCAGAAGTCGAACCTTCCTATAGAGGTCGTCAAGCTTCGCTTCGATACGGTTGCCCAACTCAGCTGGGGACTCTTTAGTACCCTTGCCTGTTCTACCGCCAGGACGGGCTCCTCCAGCTCCACTCTGTTGACTGATGGCATGAGATGAGATCGTTGACCCCATTCCCCAGTTTCCCTCCATCAAAGTCGCAACTGTGGTGGCCGATTCGAGGTCTCCCGATACCCCAGAGGAGTTATCGCCGTCGAAAAACATACGCTCGCCGGCTAGAGACGCCAAAGACACCATAATGTCGGCTTCGTACTCGCTCCTCCACCTAGTGAACTGATCCTCAGGTGGAATCGATGCTACGAGTCCAAGGAAGTTGCTCCCCTTCTCGATCGTCGCTATATCGATCGTCAAGTGCTGTCGAATCGTAATCGCAGCGATTGCGTGGCAAGCTTCGTGGATTGCGACGGCGTGACGATCACGCTCGATGTACTCGACATCGTCTGGCGGTCCGAAGTCCTTCAATTGCTTAGCCCGGACGATATCTTTCCATGTGATAACTTCACGGCCATCACGGATCGCGATAATTAGCGATTCGTTCACTAAGTCTTTGATCGTTGCACCAGTGGCGTATGGAGTGATCGTCGCCAAGCGATCAACCTCTTCGTCGGTAAGAACGTGTGCAACCTTTGCTAGATAGCCCTTGTAGGTTTTGACTCGACCTGCCTTGGATGGATAACCAACTCGGTAGATTCTGTCGATACGACCAGGGCGCAACAGCGCTTCGTCAAGGGCGTCTGGCATGTTTGTCGCCATCATGATGAGCATCCGATACTTCGGTGGCTCTTTTGGCTTCAGGCCAAAGGCTCTACGAACCGTTCTATTGAAAAAGCCTCTCGGCTTCTTCAAGCCCGAAATTTCGGTAAGCAGAGCTTGGAGAGTTCCAGTGCCTCCGCCACCCATGCCACCCATGCCTCCGGCACCAGCGACGAAGCGCGACAGACGGCCACGGCGAGCTTCGGGCTCCTCGTCAGTAGATCTATTTGCGTTGAAGATGTGCCCTAAAGATGAGGAAGATATGTAGTTCGAGCCATTACACGAATTCACGTGATTCGCAAATGATGCCAAGGAAGAATTGAAGCTTCCACCCGTACCGGAGAGGCTGCCACGACTCCCGAGCGAGTCTGCCTCGTCGAAGAAGACAACCACACCTCCATAGCGCACTGCTAGCTTCCTGAGCTTGCGGAAGAGACCCTTTACTTTGAGTACGCCAATGCCCATGAACATATTGATAAATGCACCTGGATCGACGAACACAAAGGGGTTTTCTGTCTCACCAGCAACCGCCTCGGCCATCAACGTTTTTCCTGTACCAGGGGGACCCCAAAGAAGGATACCTCCAGGGACATAACCACCCTTCTCTTCGATGATGTCTGGCTCTTTCAAGAAGATGATGTTTTCTTTGATGCGCTCGAGTACGGCGTCTTGACCCCAGACATCACTGAACCTCGTCTTCACATCCCCGGGGAAGTATACGTCAATACCGCCCTTCGAAAGGAACCAAAAGAGGCCGACGAACTGAAGAATTACGAAGACGAAAGCGAAACCCAACTGCAAAATCAGCGGGAGCGAGGCCGACAACGCAGCTGGAGCTTGGAAGATGGCGGTAAAGACGGAGAGGTGATAGTGAGCCGCTAGAAAAATATCGAGAGCAACCAAGACGCCTACGTACTTTAGGGCACGGCTTACTCGATACTTATTCCAATCGTTCATCGTCGCCGAGCGCCGATTCACCCCAGAGAATAGAACCTTCGAGAAGAAGGTGTTCCACTCAGGCGATCTCTCGGCAATCAGATAGTGGACCTGTCGTAGCCCTTCTATCACAAATAGGCCGACTAGCCACCAAGCCGCTCCCATTTCGTGCGCGATTCCGTCGACAACGCTCATGAGCGGATTTTGCGACAGAACGTTCACGGTCAGGAATAGAAATATTCCTACGATAACGATTAGGAACTTTGATCGATCCCAACCGCTCATCTTTTGCCGAACTTGCATATCGAGTGAGGAACCCTTATATGACTCGGTCATCTCTGAATCCAAGGCGCTACTGCCCTTGTTCTTCTTTCCCACTATCTCTCCTTAACGCTCCAGGAGCTTACGATCGTTTGAATCGTCGACTTATTCGAATTGAAACACGTCAAATCGCAACCAACACCTATTAGGTACACCCAATTGGTATTGGCATCGACCTCCGCAACTTGGTCAAGCACAGCAGTGGGCTTACCCGATTGCTTAACATAAACAACCATACGCGATCCGCGCATTCCGTTTGGTGTAACAAATTCGTTGTAAGACTGTGATGCGTATGTTACCCCGCTCGCAGAATTTGAAGATGAGAGAGGATCTACAGGTAACAACAACTTCCGAAGTGTAGCAAGCGAAAAAGAGTCTCTTTGAGATGCCGATAACTTAGTCGCTTGCGAAATTCCAAAGGGGGCACCTGCAAAGATCCCCGTCAAACTTGAAAGTGAAGTAGCCCTCTGAGCAGTAAAAACTGTCGCCCAATTACCAGTCTCAATCGACGCCAATTGAGAAGCACTCAATGTCATCTGAGGAGTCGAATAGACATCCTTCGGGCCAAAGTTGCTCCAAGACTGGGGCACTTTGAAGTACATATCAGCTCCAGAGGAGTTCGAATAGTTGAAGAAGCTATACGGGGACAACCCGCAACTGGACGCGATAAAAGCTGCAGAAGCAGATCCGAGCAGAAGCGAAAGCCCGCCCCTACGCCTCGCAAATCCATCTGATAACTTCGATTGTGCCAGGAAACTCAGCAAGGACCTTCTCATTCTCCAAACATCGAACTACTAAATACAAGGATACGCTATTTCCATCTCTATTGATAGTGGCCTTATCTGTAATTTCCCTTAGAAAAAACTTGCCGTAAGATAACAAAAGGCGAGCACCCAAATGGATGCTCGCCTTCAAGTTAATAACTTATTACTTCAAAAGAGGGCAGACTGTATCTGCTTTCCCCCTAGTAGTCTTCCATTCCACCTTGTGGCATGGCTGGCGCCTTTGGCTCTGGCTTGTCTACAACCACTGCCTCGGTCGTCAAGAATAGTGCCGCAATTGAAGCTGCATTTTGCAGAGCGGATCGAGTTACTTTGACGGCGTCGATGACACCGGTCTCGAAGAGATCCTCGTAGTTGCCAGTTGCGGCATTGAGGCCTTCTGCTCCCTTGAGAGCCTTTACCTTCTCTACAATTACGCCACCCTCTAGACCTGCATTTATTGCGATCTGCTTTAGTGGCTCCTCAACGGCCTTAGCGACGATGCGGGCTCCTGTAGCTTCGTCACCTTCCAGCTTCTCAGCGCGCTCAAGGATAGCCGCCTGAGATCTGAGTAGGGCAACGCCACCACCAGGAACTACACCTTCTTCGATCGCAGCTTTGGTCGTAGAGACTGCATCTTCAATGCGATGCTTCTTCTCTTTGAGTTCGACCTCAGTTGCAGCTCCAACCTTGATGATTGCAACTCCACCGGACAACTTGGCGAGTCGCTCTTGAAGCTTCTCACGGTCGTAGTCAGAATCGGTATTTGTGATCTCAGTCTTGATCTGGTTGATGCGACCATTGATGTCGTCGGCATCGCCGTCGCCCTCGATGATCGTGGTCTCGTCCTTCGAGATCTCAATGCGTCGTGCTCGTCCAAGAAGATCTAGCGTCGTATTCTCGAGCTTCAAGCCGACCTCCTCAGAGATCACCTGTCCACCTGTGAGGATTGCGATGTCTTGCAACATTGCCTTGCGACGCTCGCCAAAGCCAGGAGCCTTGACGGCGACGGACTTGAAGGTGCCACGAATCTTGTTTACGACGAGAGCAGCTAGTGCCTCTCCCTCAACGTCTTCAGCGACGATCACCAATGGGCGATTCGTCTGCATTACTTTCTCGAGTAGGGGAAGAAGATCCCGTACAGATGAGATCTTCGAGGAAACGAGAAGAATGTATGGATTGTCAAGGGCTGCAACCATGCTCTCAGGATCGGTAACGAAGTATGGAGATATATAACCCTTATCGAAGCGCATGCCTTCAACTAGGTCCATCTCCATGCCGAAGGTCTGGGACTCCTCGACCGTTATAACTCCATCTTTACCGACCTTGTCAATAGCTTCCGAGATCAAGCCACCGATTTCTGTGTCGGCAGCAGAGATTGAAGCAACTTGAGCAATTTGAGCCTTGGACTCGCTCTGGCGTGCCAACGCCTTAAGTGATTCGATTGCGGCCTCAACAGCCTCTTCGATGCCCTTCTTGAGAGACATCGGGTTTGCACCTGCGGCAACGTTACGGAGACCCTCGCGAACCATCGACCAAGCCAAAACAGTTGCGGTAGTTGTTCCGTCACCTGCTACATCGTCGGTCTTCTTGGCTACTTCTTTTACAAGCTCCGCACCGATTCTCTCGTACGGATCCTCAAGGTCGATCTCTTTAGCAATGGAGACACCGTCGTTGGTGATAGTAGGTGCTCCCCACTTCTTTTCGAGAACTACGTTTCGTCCCTTGGGTCCGAGAGTTACACGAACAGCGTCTGCAAGTTGGTTCATTCCCCTCTCGAGCGCTCTTCTTGCCTCTTCATCAAATGCAATCAACTTTGGCATACTCTGATCCCTCCATTGGGTCACTACTTAGCACTCTCAATACTAGAGTGCTAACGCCAAAAATTGTGCACTATCAAAAAATTTTTTGACTCTGGATTTACCTTGACCCGCCGGCAACAGCTGGCACGATAGAGATAACTTGCCCCTCTGAAACGGGTGTCTCCGAACCATCCAAGAAGCGAACGTCCTCATCTGCGAGGAAGACATTAACGAAGCGCCTTATTGCTCCGGACTCATCGAAGATGCGATCTTGAAGACTAGGAAATTGTGCGCCCAGATCGGCCAAGGCCTCTCCCACCGTAGCCCCACTTACGGAGATCTCAGAGACTCCCTGTGTCAAAGTGCGAAGTTGGGTCGGGATTCGAACACTTACGGTCATGGCTAGCGATTCCTTTGCTCATTTAGAAATTGAAAGAACTGATCGAGTTTAGGCTCGATCGTAATAGTTGCCTGTGTGGTAGGAGCCATGGCCTCCACCGTCTTCAATCCGTTACCCGTGATGTAGGCAACCGTCTTTTCATTTTTGTTGATCAAACCTTCACGAACTAACTTCACAAGAGTTGCGATAGTTACCCCTCCAGCGGTCTCTGCAAAGATACCTTCGGTTTGTGCCAAAAGGCGTATCCCGTCGAGAACCTCTTCATCAGTAACCGATCCAAATGATCCGCCACTTTTACGGACAACATCTAGTGCGTAGTATCCATCAGCAGGATTTCCGATCGCCAATGATTTGGCAATCGTGTTTGGCTTAACTGGACGAATTACGTCGCTATTTGAGGCAAATGCCGTTGCAACGGGAGAACAACCCGCTGCCTGAGCACCACTTATCTTTACATTTGGCTTACGGTCCAACAGGCCCACGCGATGTAGCTCATCGAAGCCTTTGTGTATTTTCGTAAGTTGGCTCCCCGACGCGACAGGGACGACCACATGGTCTGGCGAGTCCCATCCCAACTGCTCTGCTACCTCAAAGGCGAGCGTCTTAGAACCCTCTGAGTAGTAAGTTCTAACGTTGACATTTACGAAAGCCCACTCCGGTTCCTCCGAGGCAATCTCAGCACAAAGACGGTTCACGTCGTCATAGTTGCCATCGATCGCAACTACATTTCCCCCATAGACCGCAGTGGTAATGATCTTGGCGCGTTCCAGATTTGCCGGCACGAAAACGTATGACTCCATGTTTGCCCATGCGGCATGAGCTGCAACAGAGTTGGCCAAATTACCAGTAGACGCACAAGCAGCTATCTTCAGACCAAGCTCACGCGCCTTACTTAAAGCGACCGAGACGACTCGATCCTTGAACGAACCGGTTGGGTTGAGAGTATCGTTCTTAATCCAAAGTTCGTCAAGGCCTAGATAGTTAGCCAATCTTTCTGCTCGAACAAGTGGGGTAAAACCGGCGCCCAACGAGACATAATCCGTAGATTCAACTGGGAGAAGCTCTCGGTATCTCCACATATTGTTAGGACCCGCCGCGATCGACTCATGGGACACCTTGGATGCGATTGCATCGTAGTCATACTTAACTTCAAGAGGACCGAAGCAGAATTCACAAACGTGGAGAGCCTTGGCTTCGTAGCTCTTACCACACTCTTTACATACGAGTGCAATGACGTTTGACATCTGTATCCTCCTCATCGCTCGGGCGTTGGCACCTTCTTCGCAGAAGCGGTTGCCGCGGCGTCGTAGGGCCCGTCCCTCGACCGCTCTTGATGAAATATTTGTTGCGTCAAGTCTACCTAGAGCAATTGACTAGATCGCTTCGATTGGTCAGTTCTAGCGATATTGGGCGATCTCGCGTTCAAAAAGCTCCGATGCAGCCAACGCTAACGAAGAATACGGTTCATTCACCGCCCGATCGATTCCTACCAATTCCGCCATCGTTACAGCCTTGATTGATTCGTCGAAGTAGTTATGCCCTGAGGAAAGGGCAGAATCACCGCATAGCAAAAAGACCGGCTTCGAAGCCGCTCTAGCCAACTGCACTACCTCTCCAACCACTTTCCCGTTAAAGCTCTCTGCGTCTAAAAGCCCCTCGCCCGTCACAACTACATCACACTCTTCAACCGCACGTGCTACCTCCAAGACCTCAGCGACGTAGTCAAAGCCTCGTACCAAAGTGGCGCCGGCGCAGTAAAGAAAACCCGCCAGTCCACCGGCCGCACCGCTCCCGGCCACCTCCATGGGTGATATGCCATAAACTCCGGAATATATCTGTGCGGTACCCATAAGGCGTCGCCGCAGAAATTCAACCTGTTTGGAAGTGGCCCCCTTTTGGGGAGCGAAGTCTTTCGCTGCATCAAGAAATTTGGTCTCAACGTCGTGTAAGCAGGTAAGTTCGACTCTATCGAATCCCCTCAGCGTCCGGAGTACCTCAAAGGACCCAAAGCCTCCATCGGTAGTTGCAGATCCACCGCATCCGACAACGATACTTTGAAATCCCTTTTCGATAGCGGCCTTGATCAATTCCCCTGTACCGATCGTCGATGCGGCAATCGGATCATTCAACTCCCTACCTCCGGCAAGCGTTAGGCCCGAGGCCTTTGCCATCTCAATAAGGGCTGCTCCATCCGCCGAACGACCAAATTCCGCCTGCACCTGGGCACCGAGAGGACCGTGAACCATGACTGGAAATCGCTCAACGGAGATAGCGTCAAGCAGTCCCTCCCCTCCGTCAGAGAGTCCGATTCCTCTGACCTCTGCCCAGCTTGGGGCAGACGACACTACAACGTCTATTGCCTCCCGGGCGCTCAAGGTGCCCCTAAATTTATCGACCAAAAGTAGGACCTTCACGTTCCATGATGCTAATAACTTTGCGAACCACAAACACAGCTCAGGTTCATCGGACGCTTAGAACCTCGCTAAGTTAGTAGACGATGAACTCATACATAATCGTTTCAAATCGGGGTCCAGTAGCTGCAAAGAAGTCGCAAGACGGTCAGGGAGTCACTGTAAGTAGGTCTGGGGGAGGACTGGCGTCGGCGATCAGTCCGTTGGTCCACAACGACCTCGCCAAGTGGCTATTTCCAATATCAACCGACTTGGAGATCGAGGCATTCGAGGCTGGATCTCTAACGCAGGGCGACCTAAATTTAATACCGATTCCGATCGCTGAAGACATACATCGCGCAGCCTACAACGACGTGTCAAATAAGATTCTCTGGTACTTGTTGCATGGGATGTTTCCAGTGACTCGGTCGCCCAAGTTCGACACTCAGTTCTACCTTGATTGGAAGAACTACAACGAATTCTCTGAACTCATCGCACATGCAATCGCCAAAGTAGCACCGGAGAACGCCAAAGTACTTCTCCAGGACTACCACATGTTCATGGTTCCGAATTACCTTGGACAACTGCGCGAAGACATCTCGATCTCACTCTTTCTGCACACGCCATTTGCTTCCGCCTCAGAATTTGAGATACTACCTGAAGAAGTAAGAGACCAGCTACTTGGATCGATGTCTAAAGTAGCCCACATAGGGTTTCATGCACAGCGCTGGCTAGATAACTTTTCAGAGGTATATCTCCGCTTTACCGGCCGAAGCCCACTTCCGAATCTTCACGTAAATCCCCTTGGAACAGATATCGACGACATAGTCTCCGCTGCGAGTGGAGATGCAGTCAAACAGGAACGATCTAAGATTCGAGAGATTGCAGCAGGCCGCAGGATAATCGCAAGAGTTGATCGGATGGAGCCCTCTAAAAACATCCTCCGAGGCATCGACTCTGTTGTAGAGTTGTTCCGCTTCTACCCTCACCTTATGAAATCTGTTGTCCACATTGCTAACTGCTACCCAAGTCGCGAGGCACTCGAAGACTACACCTCGTACGCTCATGAAGTGGAATCAAAAATTGAAGAGTCAAATGCGTACCTAAGGGAACTAGCTTCCCGCCTTGGCCTAGATTTGCCGACAGATCCAATCTATAAATTCACCGAAGATAACTTTGAACTATCACTAGCACTTTTAAAAGAGAACGACGTTCTCTTGGTAAATCCCATTCGAGACGGATACAACCTAGTTGCCAGTGAAGGTCCACTAATAAATGAGCGAAATGGGGGATTGGTCCTCTCCCGCAATGCGGGGATTGCCGAAGTGGTCGGCGAAAAGGCCAAGTTAGTGAATCCATACGACATTCGAGAGACTGCACTTGCTATGCACTCCATCCTTGAACAGAGTGAAGAGGTACGAAAATCTCGTAGTGTAGAGCTCGTGGAAGAGCTGAAAAAGCGTAACCCATCGAAGTGGCTGCAAATGCAGATTGCTTGGTTCGCGTAGAGCTAAAAACCGATGCTCTGACCTAAAAGTTCGCGTATTAGTTCCGCAAGGTGGACTTGATCGCTGACGATCAAGTCCACACTGGCACCCACCCGAGCTTCAGTCTCAGCACTCCCTCTTACAAGAACGGTGAGGCCACTTGGTTCTGGCAAATCCGAAATAACCTTAAAGGCATCGACGTCCCCTAGGTCATCTCCAGCAAAAAATATGCCGCGAAAGTCTTCCTTGAAAGTCGATATCGAGGCACCTTTAGTTGGTACACCACTTACCATAACCTCAAAGACCATCTTTCCGCCATGTACTTCGAGCTTGTCAAGGCCATGATCCTTGATATTTCCGTCGATAAGATCGCGGATGTGCGACTGCTGTGTTGGATTTAAACGAAAATGATAACCGGTTGAAGTGCCCTTCTCCTCGATGAAACACCTCTCGGGCATCACCGCCTCCATCGCGACCTGCAAGCTTCGAAGTTGATCCAATGATTCCCGAGCCACTTGAAAAGTGCTTGTAACTCCCTCCTTGAGGGTACCTCTTTCGATTCCATACTTACCGAATATTTCGATCGAATCTCTCTCATTTGGAAAGACAGCGAAAAGCTTCTCACGCAAAAAATCGACTGGTCTTCCCGAAATAATCTTGACAGCTGCAAGTTGCGAAAGGGCTCTCAGAGGCTCTATCAAAGGCTGACTGACGGCAGCGGTCGTCGGATCGACGACGATTGGCGCTAAAGTTCCGTCGAAGTCAAAAACGAAGCAGGCCCCCACGCGCTCGCCTAGCAACCCTTGAAAGAAGGATTTCTTGTCGTCTAACGCCCGCGTCATGAAAGATTCATCTGTCTAGCTACTTTGCCGCAACATCGAGACCAAGTACAACATTTACATCTGATGGAGCTACTGCACCGATAACTGCACCTGAACTGTATTGTTTGATCTGCGATTGCGGAACTCCGAGAATCCTAGCTACTGCATCACCTGCGACTTGAAAACCAGCCGCGTAGTAAACAACCGTTGCCGATGGATTAGTCGTTGGAGCATTTGCCGGACCGAGAACGTTAAAGTCCAATCTTCCGAGTTCTTCAGTTACTGACGTAGCCGCCCCAGCCACATTCGTTGCATTTGCAACCCTAACTGTGATCGATGCATTTGCCGGATTCACACCAGGTGGCAATGTAGTTGCCGACGAGGCAGCCGAAATCGAAGTTACGGCCGTAGTAGTTGTTACCACCACGGTAGTTGGAGGAAGTCGTGTAGTAGTGGTTGACGCGGCAGTAACCGGTGGAACCGTAGGTTGCGTCGTAGCCGAATTCTGTGAAAGTGTTGTAGGCGCCGAATCGTGCGCAACCGAGGCGGTAGTGGCCGGCGACGTCGCCGCCTGTTGGTTAGCTGGCAAAGATGACGCTGTACCAACGGTGGCTGGAATCGTTGAAGATCCGCTTGCTAAGCTACTTGGGCTCGTTGAGCCTCCCCCGAAAAAACCGTATCCGATTAGTCCAACAAAGGAAACTGCGACAACGCCGCCTACCAACAGACGACGTGCGACTGCAGCATCATAGGAATGACCAGTACTTGCCGCGTGCTGACGTTTTGGCTTTCTTTCACTTTCTTTAAAGCCAATAACAGGCTTTGTTGGCGTAGGAGCGCTTTGATTTGGCCGCTTTGCAACCGGGCGCGCAAAAATTTCATCGTCGGGATACTGGCCGTCTGTCAAGAAAATCTCCCTTGTGAACCGTTCAACGATCCTAGGCTTAGGAGCTAAATTAGGTTGAATAACAGTCATGTTATTCACCAGCTTTAACAGTAGCAATTGAAGATGCAGATATTGCAATTAAAGTTACAAAAAGTTTCTTCAAACTGCATCGGCACTGGTTACAGTACCGATCGGCCAAGTTATAATGTTATGCCTATTGCCGGTGTGGCGCAGTTGGTAGCGCAGGCGATTTGTAATCGTCAGGTCGTCGGTTCGAGTCCGACCACCGGCTCTCCTCCATTTTCAGGGCGTTTATTTGACTCGACTTCGAGCAATTTCAAACATCGCAATAGATGCAGCTACCGAAATATTCAACGAGTCCAAACGTCCAAATTGAGGAATCTTGGCTATCAGGTCACACCTCTCTGCGGTGAGCCGACTCATGCCTTTATCCTCTGCACCCAAGACAAGCGCAACTGGAGTCTCTTCAAATTTTGGAAGGTCATAGATCGTCGAGGTTCCATTTAGATCCAACCCAACGCACAAAACATTTAACTTTTGCAATTCCATAAGAGCCGAAGGCACTCCTGGAACTAGTGAAAAGTCCAAGTACTCAATAGCTCCGGCTGCTGCCTTTGTCGCAGATGGAGTCACCATGGCCGATCGATGCGACGGCAGAACAACTCCAGTTACCCCCGCCAGTTCACCAGATCGCAAAATAGCTCCTAGGTTACGTGGGTCTGTGATGCCATCGATCACCAGCAAGAAAGGGTTCGTCTTTGAAGTTACCAGCTCTGAGAGTTCCACTTCTCGCAGTGCCGCACAGAAAGCGATGACTCCTTGAGAACCTTCGGACCTAACTGCACTTTCAAATCGTCGTGTCGAGACTGTATGAACTGGAATACGCCTGTTCACGCTCTTTTCGATGATCTCGTTTACGATTCCCTTGCGAACTACCGTCTCTTCGATCCATATCTGCTCAACACTTCTACGATTCGCAAAGACGAGTTCCTTAACGGATTGACGACCCTCAACTTGGTCACCGCCAACTGATCGCCGACGCTTGGAGTAGTCTTCACCCCGTCCGTCGCCTCTACCGTTACGCTGATTTGGCCTTGCCATAAACCCTTCTTTCAGAAGAAAAAATATCTTAGATATTTGAACTATTTGGTGAGAGGCAAAGCGCCGTCGCAAATGCAACAACGCCTTCACTTTGTCCTAAAGATCCCACCTCTTCGGGACTCTTAGCCTTCACCGATACAGGAGCACCCACCACTTGCGTTAATCGCTCCTGCATCATCGGACGAAAACGCTTAACCTTCGGATGCTGTAAAACAATGGTGCTGTCAATGTTGAGAATCTGGTATCCCAAACCCCTTACCATATCTACGACTCTTCTAAGCAGATCCATTGAATCGACGTTCTTCCATTGAGGATCGGTATCACCAAAATGATCGCCAATATCTCCAAGTCCACTAGCGCCCAACAGGCAGTCCGCTATCGCGTGGCACAATGGATCTCCATCTGAGTGCCCAATTGGACCATTCGAAGGCTGTATTTCAACGCCACCTACGATAAAGCGACGCTCTGGATCGCTGGAAAGCTTGTGGATGTCAAGACCACTTCCGACTCGCAAACTGGTAATATCCAATGTGGACTACTCCCGCCTTAAGACTGACAGTAGAGCCCGAACAATATCAATGTCATCCGGATAAGTGATTTTGATATTTCCTCGTTCGCCCTCAACCGTCGATACCCTAATTCCAAGCAACTCTGCCGCGCCCGATTCGTCAGTGCTTTCCAGATGCGCATCTAACAAGCGATTACGAGCCAACAGTGATAGACCCTGTGGCGTTTGAACTATGAACTTATCGCTTCGGTCAACGGTGACAAATCCGTCGACGGTCTTTACCTTCATCGAATCCACTACGGGAAGGACTGGGACAACCACGTCTTCACCACTCCGAATTTTGGCTATCACACGTCGGTAAAGCTCGGCGCTTGCTAGAGGTCGACTTGAATCATGAACGAGAATGATCGAAGCATCGTCTAGGGCATTGAGTGCATTCAATACACTCTCCGATCGCGTAGAGCCCCCTTGAACACAGGGATAACCCCGGCTCTCGCAATACTCCAAAGTAGCCCCAGAGGCCGCTATTACCACATTTTCACTAACTTCTCGCGCCACGTCGTAGGAGTGATCGAGTACAGTTACCGAACCATCGAGATACTCAAGGCACTTATCTCGTCCATACCGAGATGAAGCGCCAGCTGCCATGAGTACTACTGCAACGTCGTCGTTTCTAGCATCCAACAATGGCCGATTGCCTTAAACTCTTTAACTGAGTGCCTCGTCTAGTCGCGACTCGGCCTCACCCTCTGGTACATCAAGTGCGAAAGTCAACTCAGACACCAAGATCTGACGGGCCTTGGAAAGCATTCTCTTCTCGCCAGCACTCAATCCTTTGTCATTGTCGCGAATCGTCAAGTTACGAACTACCTCAGCAACTTGGTAGATATCGCCCGACTTGAGCTTCTCAACGTGATTTTTGTAGCGTCGAGACCAGTTGGTCGGCATACGAGCATCTTTTTTCTTGAGAACCGCAAATACTTCTTCGACCTCTTCGTCGTTGATTACTTCGCGGATACCGACCTCTTCTGCTCTCTCAACTGGAACTTTAAGAGTCAAGTCTCCAAATGCAAGCTTCAAAACCAGATACTCAGTGGTGGTGCCATTGAAGTCGATATTTTCGCGCTTTTGAATTATTGCAGCTCCGTGATGGGGGTAGACAACTTTGTCTCCAACCTCGTACTTCATGATGCTCCCGAAGCTAGACATTTAACTTACTGTTAAATTTTAACCGTATTTTCGTCCACATAGCACCAAACATGCACCGAATGTCGTGTTAGGCATATAAAGGCCTATTTATTTCGATATGGTGTAGGTGTGGACGTTGCAAATCTTTTGTCAAATACATCACTATTCGCCGCACTTACAGACAGCGAACTTCAAGAAGTTGTCAAAGGACATCGCATGCTCTCGCTGAAGCGAAATGACGAACTCTTCAAGGAGGATGCGACGGCCAACTCCCTTTACATCGTCTCGTCGGGACGAATTGGGATAGTCAAAGCCTTCTTAGATCGCAAAGAGTCGATCGTAGCAATGATGGAAGGTGGCGACCTCTTCGGAGAGATGGGACTCTTTGACAAAGGCGTTAGATCCGCAACGGCAAGAGCTTTAGAACGTTCCGAAGTCATCGAAGTCGAATATGAGCCAATACGCTCCGTCCTCGAAGGAAGACCGTCACTTCTATGGTCGCTCCTCGATCTTATGGCACGCAGAATGAGGCAGACGGATGACGCTCTTACCGATGCAATGTTCCTAGACGTTACGGGACGATGCGCAAAACGTATACTCGAGCTCTCCCAGGGAAATGATGAATTCTTCATTCCGCTCACACAAGAAGAGCTCGCCGGCCTGATAGGCGCTTCGCGCGAACGAGTCAACAAGACGATCGCTACGTTCATTAGAGCCCGATATATCGAGGTCAACGACCGTAACTACCGAATCCTAAATCGTCACCAACTTGAGATAATCGCTGGATAGTCTCAATCGAATACCTCAGGACGCATCGCAGGAAAGGCAACGACTTCACGTATTTGCGAGGCGTCGCATAGTAGCATTGCCAAACGGTCGATTCCGATTCCGAGTCCTCCAGTAGGTGGAAGGCCATACTCGAGCGCCCGGATGTAATCTTCGTCCATGCTCATTGCTTCATCATCGCCGGCCCGCCCCATTTCAACCTGATGGGAAAACCTACGTCGCTGTTCCCGCGGATCATTCAGTTCCGAAAAAGCATTCGCCAACTCGCGTCCAGCAACTATAGTTTCAAAGCGCTCAACACGTCCCGCCTTGGAGCGATGGTCACGAGCTAAAGGCGAAACCTCTACAGGAAAGTCCATTACAAAGGTCGGATTCCACAGGCGATGTTCGGTTGTAGCCTCATAGATCTCAAGGAGTAACTTGCCAGCTCCCCACTCCGACTCGATCTTAATCGATAGCGACTTTGCGATCTCGACCAACTTCTCAAATGGAGTCTCAAGGGAGATCTCATAACCCAATGACTCGCTTGCGAGTTCCTCCAACGATGCTCTCCTCCACGGACGAGTAAAGTCGATCGTCTTGCCCTGATACTCAAGCGTAAGGGAGCCATTTAGCTCAAGGGCTAGGAAGCAGACCAGTTCTTCAACCAAGTCCATGATGTCGGCGTAGTCGACGTAGGCCTGATAGAGCTCGAGCATCGTAAATTCAGGATTATGCCGCGGCGAGATGCCTTCATTTCGAAAGACACGGCCGATCTCAAAGACCCTTTCAAATCCTCCAACGATAAGGCGCTTCAGATAGAGCTCTGGAGCGATTCTCAAGTAGAAGTTTGAGTCCAATGCGTTGTGATAAGTAACGAACGGCTTGGCGAGTGCTCCGCCGGAGATCGGATGGAGAATTGGGGTTTCAACCTCGAGAAATCCACGATCCTCTAAAAAGCGACGCATTAGAGAGATCATCTTAAAGCGCTTGGCGAAGGTCTCCCTAGAGGCAGGGTTCGCCCAAAGATCGACGTATCGTTGGCGATAGCGAGTGTCGGTATCACTTACTCCGTGCCACTTATCGCCAAAATTTCTCTCAGCCCGTGCCAGCAAGGTAAATCCCTCGACAAATATGGAGAGTTCGCCCTTCTTCGTCTTACCAACTCGACCTTCAACACCGATCCAATCACCGAGATTGAGCGAATTGAAGAGTGCGAAATCCTCGACTTCATTTGATCGAACAAAGAGTTGGATCGATCCAAATTGGTCACGAAGGTCGCCAAAGGAGATCTTTCCCTGACTTCGGAGAAGCATCAAGCGTCCTGCGATCTTGTATCGATCCTCAGTGACAACGCCTTCTTCTATAGCTGAGTACTTCTCGGTGAGAATTGCCGTATTCGAATCAACTGGGAACGAGTACGGTATTGCTACGACTTCACGGTCGCTACTCAAGTGGTCACCTCTTCGATTGTTAGAAGATTAAGTCTAAGGTCCGCGCTCTCACTTGCTATGAGTTGCGCTCATAAACTAACCTCAAACCATGCAACGTTAGCCACGGTTCAATACTTTTAATGGTCTTAGAAAATGGTGCCACCAAAGGAGCTAGGCCGCCGGTCGCAATAACATGAAGGTCTTCGCCCAACTCTTCCCGGATTCTCTCGACCATTCCATCCGTTTGAGCCGCAAATCCATACAAAACGCCTGACTGTATCGATTCAACCGTCGACTTACCGATCACCGATCGAGGAGGAGTGAGTTCAACATTTCTAAGGGCCGCCGCACGCGATACGAGGGCATTGAGCGAAATCTCGATTCCGGGACAGATAGCTCCGCCGAGATACTCGCCCTTAGCCGAGAGCACGTCAAAGGTCGTCGCAGTACCGTAATCGACTACGACCAAAGGGGCCGTATAAAGGTCAAGTCCTGCAATGGCATCGCATATTCTGTCGGCACCCACCTCTTTTGCATTATCGTACAAAATCGAGATACCGGATTTAACCCCTGGACCAACGACGATTGGCGTCACTCCGAACCACTTTGACGCTACATCACGCATCGTCTGTGTGACCTGTGGAACGGTCGACGAGAGTGCGACCGCCTTTATCGTCTCGAGGTGGTCCAACTTCCTCATACCTAGTAGCTGCACTAAAAGAAGTGCGTACTCGTCCACGGTCCGTTCGGTAACAGTTGCAATACGAAAATGGTGTGAAAGTCCAAAATCAGCGGTTCGCGCCTCACCTTTCGCGCCGATCTGCAACGAATCCCACGAGTAGACACCGATAACGGTGTTTGTATTTCCTACATCAACTACGAGCAACATATGGTCTCCAAATTTTTCAAACAGCGAGGTTGTCAATCAAGCGAACACCATCTAGCGTCCAGGCAGCAATTAAGCGCAGCCCCTCATTAAATCGATCCATGGCGTTGAAGCTACCGTCAACGAGGTCCACGTAGTCGTAGCGAAAATCTACTGAGGAGCTAGAGGCCGCCTTAGCGACCATCTTGATTGCACCATCGATCTCAGTAGAAACATCTGCCCCGTCCCTGATAGATCTAGCTGCTTCGGATAAGTAGCGGTACATAAGGGGCGCAATCTCCCGCGAGGGAGTCGAAAGTCGCACATTGCGAGAGGAAAAAGCAAGTCCGTCGACTTCGCGATAGGTCTTTACGACTTCTATCTGGTTCGGGAAGTGAAACTCTTCCACCATTCGCTTGACAACCAAACATTGCTGTATATCTTTTTCACCAAAGTAGACCTTGCTCGCTCCAACTACCAACATAAGTTTCGCCACTACAGTTGCAACGCCGTCAAAGTGTCCAGGACGAAAGTACCCCTCATAGACTTCAGCGATCTTGCCAACGGAAACTTTAAAGTTCATTGGCATCGGGTGCATAACGCTTGCGGTTGGCGAAAACAGTAGATCTACACCCGCATCCTCTAATAGTGAGCGGTCCTGATCCAACGTTGAAGGATAGTTATCAAAGTCGCTCTGATCGTTGAATTGAAGTGGGTTCACAAAGATCGAGACGACCACTTTGTCATTTTCGCTCTTGGCCCGATCGATCAACGACATGTGCCCTTTATGTAGAGCACCCATCGTTGGCACAAATCCAACTGACCTTCGCTGAAGCCTCCATTCATCGAGATCTTCACGCGCCTCATCTGGCCGATAGCTTGACTTCACTTAGATCACCTCTTCAGATAGATAAAAGTACCACGAGCATGATGCGCCCCATACGTTAGAAGTAAAAATGCCGCGCGAGTATCGACGAAGTCTCAACGTCACTTAGCAGGCCCCTCGATGAGGGTTATCTCTTGAATCTCGGTGCCCAACGTTGCCACTAGAGACTTACCAACCTCAAGGGATCCAAGGTAGGGAGTCGCCTCTGGATCGGCCAATTTAACTGCCAAGTCGGGCGAAATCTCAAATGTTGGCAAAAGTACGAATAGTCGCATCGAAGCACGGGGGTGGGGAACGGTCAAACGGCCGCCGGTTAGCTCAATACCTTCGAGCCAAATTATGTCAATATCCATTGTTCGAGCAGCATGAAAATGGGGCCTTTGCCGATCGAAATAACTCTCTATCGACTGAATTCGCTCTAGCAGCTGTAGCGGACTATCCGAAGTTTCGATTAAAACTGAGACATTTACGTAGGCCCTTTGCGCGTCGATGGTCTCAACGGGAGAGGTCTCGTAAAGCGAAGAGGATGCCACGATCTTTTCACCGAGCATCTCTAGGGCGCGGCGGCAATTTTCTATCGGTTCGCCCAAATTCGAGCCGATGGACAGAAGTGCCTTCAATCTAATTTTCTCTTTCGATGCCAAGGCTTACGCCAACCGACGCGACGTGGAATTGCATAGGTGGAGCAACTTTTTGTACCGTCACTTCGATACGATCCACTATCGAAAATTCAGCTAGCAAAGTGGCTCCAATGGTATGGGCGAGTACCTCAATGAGTGAAAAGCTGTTACCTTCAACTACTTCTACGGCAACTTTGCACGCCCTTGAGTAGTCGACGGTGGCGTCGACGTTGTCAAATTCGATAGCCGAATCAAGATCTAATTCGAGTTCGAGGTTGATGAGAAATTCTTGTGGGACGATCTGTTCATGGCGAAGAACTCCATGACGTCCAAAACATGAAATGCCTCGAACTGAAATAACTCCTCGTTTTGTCATGCAATTAGGCTAGACCAGCGAGCCTTATATAGTCACACGTAGCCTTGACATCGTGAACGCGCAAGGCCTTCACGCCATTTGCAATTGCCCATGCCACGGTCGCTAGATTACCTTCAAGGCGATCATTTGGTCGCGCATCGCTACCTTCAACCTCGCCAACCAACTTTCCTAAGAAGCTTTTACGCGAAGTACCCAAGTAGACGGGAACTCCAAGTTCGCGAAAGCGTCCCACTGCACCTAGCAGTTTGAGGTTGTGTTCAATGGTTTTGCCAAAACCGATACCGGGATCAACATAGATCTCAGCAATCTCAAGGTTGCGTGCGATCGCGACCTTTTCGCTCAGAAACCTAAAGACCTCATCAACTACGTCATCATACAGTGGATTGAGCTGCATGCTTTGAGGAGTTCCCTTCATGTGCATTGCAATCCACCCAACTCCATGTTCGGCAGCAACCTCATATAAAGTCGATGAAATGTCGTTGATCTGGCTCGCACCGGCTTTGATCGCCGCACCGGCCACTTCGGCCTTAAAGGTGTCTATCGAGACTCTTCCATGCTGCGACAGGGCCTCGATAACAGGTACGACCCTACGAATCTCTTCAACAACTGTTATCGGCGTAGCACCCGGACGCGTTGACTCCCCACCGACATCAACGATCTGCGCACCTCCTTCAAACATTTCGATACCTTTAGCAACTGCGCTCGAAGGGTCGAAGTAGCGTCCACCGTCAGAGAAGGAATCAGGCGTTACGTTCAATATCCCGACGACTTCAATAGAACTTGGTGATCTCGTGGTTTGACTCGTGAAAGATGCGCTCATTGACCACCAAAGATAATCTGCATCGCCTCAGAGCGGTTTTGCCCCTCAAGGGCAAAGGTTCCTGCGGTAGATATGCATGTGAGAGAGGTTCCAGAGTCACGTCGTTCGCGCATCGACATACAGAGGTGGTGAGCTTTGGTTACTACAACAACTCCTTGAGCGTCGACACCCCTAAAGATGGCATCTGCGATTTCGTTTGTAAATCGCTCCTGGAGTTGTAAACGCTTTGAGACCACACCGATTGCACGAGCAACTGTCGCAGCACCTGCTACTAGCCCAGCACTACCTGGGCGATAAAGAACGTCAACGGTACCAAAGAATGGCAAAAAGTGGTGCTCGCATAGAGAGTAGAAAGCTATATCTCTAAAAACGATGTATTCAGATGCTGAGGTTTCAAGGCCACCATTGAAGCACTGAGATGCGTCTTCATTCGAACCCGACAACAGATCAAACCAAAGCGCCGACAGGCGCTTTGAGGTATCGTCCTTTGAGGAACTTATGGTCGCCTCGTCATATGGGAGTTCATCCAAGATATTTCTGATGAGAGAGGTTAATCTTGACGGCTCGGACTCTTCGCGTGCTTCATTCAAGGAAGAAACCTCCCTAACCTTGGTTCTCCTGAAAAATAGCTATGAACGGTAGGTTTCGATATCGTTCTGCAACGTCAAGGCCGTATCCAACTACGAACTCGTTTGGAATATTGAATCCAACATACTTCAGATCCAACTCATCCGCTACGATCGTATCTTTAACTAAAAGTGAGCAGATGGTCAGTGAGGAAGGATTGCGGGACTTGAGGTTTCGCAGAAGATACGAAAGGGTCAACCCCGAGTCGATAATATCTTCCACTATCAAGACGTCTCGACCGGCAAGGTCTATATCTAAATCCTTCAAAATTCTAACTACACCAGAGGTCTTCGTAGCCGAACCATATGACGATACCGCCATAAAGTCGAACTGAACCGGAACAGTAACCTCCCTAGCCAGATCGGCCATGAAGAGGAATGCCCCTTTTAGTACTCCAACCATGAGGATTTCGCGACCTGCGTAGTCATGGGATATTTGTGCCCCTATCTCTGCAATCCGATCCCTTAGTACCGTCTCCGATATCAAAATACGTGAGAGGTTTGGGTCATTCAAGTGCTTAGCGCTGTTGTCGTTCATCTCATACCTAGCCGGATCCTAAAAAATGTAGCCCTACCTACGATAATGCAAAAGTTATCATCACAAAACATTCGATGGCATTTCTAGTCAGCGAGGGTCTCGAAAAATACAGATCCCTTCTTCACCTTCGCGACAACTTTTCCCTCTAATTGAAGTGAAAAGCTCTTCTTCTCGCGTAGGTAAGATAGAAGTCGCTCTATCGACTTGGCCGACGGAGGATACCCAGAGATATTGCTCACCCGTTGCCTTAATACTCTCGCCAATACCGATCCATCAAGGGCGAGTAGCTCTTTCACATTGTTCGTCTCGATACCTCTCGAAAGCTCAGCGATAAAGTCAGCATCTGTTCTCAATACGGATGCGCTTCGGGCAATGACCGGAACTATGTCCCTATTCGAGATCTGCGATAAAAGTGGGATGACCTCCATCCGCACTCGGTTTCGACGATATTTGTCACTTAAATTACTCTCGTCTTCAACTGGGACCAACGAAAAGATCTTGCAGATCGCTATCGTGTCCATCTTTCGGAGATTGAGAATCGGCTTCTGAGGACCTGGGCGCATACTAGCCAATCCATCAACGCCCGATCCACGAAGCACATTCAAGATAAACGTTTCAGCCTGATCGTCCATAGTATGCCCAGTCGAGACGTTACTTGGAAAATACGATCGACGCACTTTGCGAGCACTAGCCTCTACGTTTCGGTCATCTACTTCGGCTTCAAAATTATGAACTGGCACACCAAGCCAATTGCCAAAGCCGCGAACCGCCGCTGATTCAGCCTTTGACGTAGGTCTAATTCTGTGATCGAGATTCCAGATCTCCACATTTAAACCCGCGCTAAATGCGATCATTGTCATCGCTAAGGAGTCAGAACCCCCCGATACAGCAGCATGGAAAGCACCATCGGTCGGGAAGTAGCACCTTGCGAGAAGATCATCGATTGGCTCAAAGTTCATTGAAATCAGAGCTCTAGCCGAACCTACGGTTAATGCTCTTCTTCCACTTGCAACTATCTCAGACATCTCTCAATGCTCAAGGATAGCAATCAATGGATCAGGCAGTCACTCGAGAAAGGTAAGACTCCACATCTGCGATCTCTTCCACTGATGGAAGTGATTCTGGAGATGAAAATATCGTCCTAACAAAGTCATCCGATTTGCGACTCGCCAGCTCCTCAAGAAACTTGCGACCATTCGCATACTGGCGTACCTTTGCATCAAAACCGTATAGACGAGAGATCAATTTGAATACGGGGGAGCCACCTTGGCGACGCTCTGAGACCATTGTCTCAAACTCTTCAGCATTTTCGATCGTGCCCTTTGCTACACGCGACATCACAAAGTCAGCGTGCCCCTCCAATATCGTCATTAAGGAGGTAATCTTTCTCAGGCTCTGGCGCTGATTTTTCCCTAAAAAGAGAGCGGCGATACCCGCTTCGTCGATAGGATTACGCCCTGCTCTAACTTCTTCGACGATCGTAACGATCGCCTCAAAGACGTCAGATGGGGATATCTTTGATGAAGCTACTAGGTCGCTTATCAGTGAGCGGTAGTAACTCGCCATCCAATCCACACCTTCGAATTGGAGTTTGTGAGTAATTTCGTGAAGCAGTACCCACCGGCCAAAGGATCCAGGAGTGTAGTTGTTTCGACCCTCTATTTCAAAGACGTTCGATCCAACAACAAAAACTGGCGCACCAGCAACGTCGGCATTGGTGAACATGGCGGCGTCGTACTGTCCCAAGACCCTCTTCGACATCCATCCGAATAGAAGGCCAAATTGAATCGCTCCGGCAGATGAGTAGATCGACGAAAGAAACTCTGGAACGGCCTCAGTCGCTTCTTTGATTATTGGGTCAAGTAGCTTTTGCATCGACTTGGTATTATTTTCAACCCACTCGCTGCGACTTGCAAATCGCACTTCGATTGCGTTGTCAGATATTGATATACCGCTAACTTGCTCAACCTTAGGAAGAGCATAACTTGCGAACTTAGACATCTCAACACATAACGCAGTAAGCCGCGACTCGTCTTCTCTAGGAAACGAAGCAATAACACCCTTTGCTACCTTGGTAGCTAAGTCCCATGAGATCATGTGGACCTCCTCCGTTCAAAACCCTAATCGAGTTTCTTGCCTCTTGTCCGAGGAACTGTTAGGGGCTGGTGGTTGTAGCAGTATTTACCTGAATTGTATATTGACAGCTTGGTTTCACAACCGTCGTACTTACAAGTTCGACCCTTTGTGTAGGCTCTTGAGGGTCTTCCAATGGCACTAACGGCGACTCCGCTTAGTCCTTCTGTAGTTCTAGACATATTAAAACTAACTAAGACTAAAGCTAAATATTCCCCGATTAATTAGCGCTTTGGCTGTCTTTCTCGATCAGTCGAGAGATCTTAATACGGAGCATGTCGGGCACACGGTCGCGCAATCTATTTGCGACCATCTGTCTCAGTTCAGCTTCAAATTCGTAGGCTTCGAGGCAGGGGGAGCACTCATCCAAGTGGCGACGAATCCTAATTCGCCTCTCCTCAGTCAGTTCACCGTCCAAAAACGTATAAAGGCGTGCAAGAACTTCTCTGCATTCCATTGAATCGTTGTTGTAGTGATTAGTTCCCACTTCGGCTCGCTACCATTCCTCGATTTGCACCAAACTGATACAACTCCTTTTGCAGCGCTTTTCTTCCACGATGAAGGCGAGACATGACTGTTCCTATTGGAACGTCCATAATTTCCGCAATCTCCTTATAGGAAAACCCTTCAACGTCGCTCAGAAGAACTGCCAATCTGAATTGTTCGGGAAGCGCTTCGATAGCCGCCTTTACGTTCTCATCTGTAAATGAGTCAAGAACCTCTTCTTCGGCCGAACGGCCAGCTGCAACAGCTTCGAGTCCGCCAAGGCGACGGTAGAGATACAGATCCTCAACTTCGTCAAGATCACTCTCGTCTGGGCGTCGCTTCTTGGCTCGATAGGAGTTGATAAAGGTATTAGTGAGAATTCGATAGAGCCAAGCCTTTAGGTTCGTGCCCTCTTGAAACGATCCGTATCCTCTGTAGGCCTTTAGATAGGTCTCCTGCACTAGATCTTCTGCCTCAGCAGAGTTACGCGTCATACGCATTGCAGCTGAGAAGAGGGCGTCGATATAGACCATCGCATCCTCAGCAAACTTCGATTGATCCGCCATTAGTCACATCCAATTTAATCTTTTGCTACAGCCTAGGAGAAGTAGATGATAAGTATTCGTATCAGGTGCCAATGTGGTTCTTTTAATTCCAATATCCACAAAAGATTTCCATATAAGCAAAGAAAAAGTCATGAGTGGCTTTTTAGGATTAGGCCTCTGGAAGAAGAACGGCCAATTTACCTTTAACAAATGTCTTCAGTGCAATGGGGTCCGTTATCGAAGTCGCATCATTTGCTAACGCCTCCAATTCACTTCGGTTACAACGTGAAATCATGTCCCTCAACTTGCCAATGCTCGCCGAACCAACAGAGGGAGAGGTAACGCCGAGCCCTATAAGGATTGCTGCGAAAAATGGATCTGACGCAGCCTCACCACAAACCGAGACACTCTTTCCACCTTGCAAACCAGCATTCACAACCATTTTGATTGCACGCAAGAGTGCTACGTTCCACGGATCTTGCACCTGCACGAGCTGCGGAGACTCTCTATCCGATGCGAACAAATATTGAGCGAGGTCATTGGTACCAATCGAGACGAAGTCACATACCGCAAGTAACTCTTCAGCACAAAATACCGCTGCTGGTACCTCTACCATAACTCCAGCCCTCGCGATCGAAAAACTCCTCGCCATCTCGACGAAGTAAGTGGCTTCAGCTACGGTCGAAATCATTGGTGCCATCACAGATACTAAAGCTTTCGTCGCTGAAGCCGCGAGCGAGATCGCCTCCAATTACCTCCCTGTGGAGGTTCACAACCCTAAAACCATGAACCCCAAGTGCGGGGTTTACTTCATCGGCCAAACCCAAAAACGGCAGTGGTTTATCTGCGCCAGCGTCGATCGTTCTCACAATTACGCCCTTGCCTTCGAACTTTTCAAAGAGCTTCAAATAGTAACCTTTTTGTTCGGTTACCGTTGGTTCACTTGACCTATTTAAATACAAAAACTCGGTTCGAAATAGACCTACTCCATCAAATGACTTTGGTGAAACCATCTCTATCTCGCGCCTAGTACCTACATTTAAGAGAAGGTTGTAACGACTGCCATCACGAAATTTACTTAGCCCAAACGAACCTCTATTGGATGACGAGACCTCTCTCTTGGAGATCGCCTCCTTAGCGTCGACCTCACTGATACCAACGGTTATTGAACCCTCATCGCCATCAACTAAGATCAATTGGTCTGCCTCGATTTTGTCGAGATTAGCAACCGCAACAACAGTTAGGATCTCTAGTGATCGCGCTATTATCGCAGCGTGACAGGTAAGTCCCCCCTTCGCAATCAGGATTGCCACAACTTTGTCTGGATTCAATGAGGCGATATCGGCGGGCGCCAAGTCATCGGCAAGAAGAATATATGGAAGATCAGATTGCGGCAATCCAGGTGGATCAACGCCAGCTACAACAGCTGATATGCGGTTTGTAATGTCCTCTAAATCGGTCACTCGCTCAGCGTAAAGGCCACCAAGACGGCTGAAGAGTACCCGGAATTCACCACTTGCAATCGAGATTGCTTCTGGAAGTGGAACACCTTTGTCAATAGAAGAAAAACCTTCTTTCGAAGTGCCGGATCTCTTGCAATTTGAACTTGGGCTTCGATGATCGCCTTAGAGTCGCCGGCTGACCTCATAGGAAGATCCTCGAGGTATAACACGACGCTATCTACTGATCTGTCATAGAGATCCTTAGCACTTTGCCCTACTGACAGTTCGACACTTAGTTCTCGAAGGTCGATCGAAGGTGCCATCCAGATCGCCGCGCCGAATACCATCCCACGTTGCACGCCAACTCCATGGAGCAAAAGCTATCCGTATCCAATTTAATTGACCTTTTAATCTGCGTCGAGATCGCTCTCGATAAGCATTGCTATCTTTGCCAGTTGTTCAGCGGTAGCGTCTTCACTTCGAATCGTGACAGTATCACCGTGGCTTGCACCAAGGGCAAGTATCATTAAGACGCTTGATGCATCGACAAAGTCATCATCGCCACTACGCGCGATCTCGACCTCCACCCCTTCACTTTGTACACTTTCGACTAAAAGTGTTGCAGGACGGGCGTGCAGACCTACTCGCGAGCCAACGGTTGCTCTCTTTACCAACATCGAAAACTACCCCTTGTGTATTCGATCTACTTCTTGTCGAAGACTTCTCTCGAGATAATCTCAACGACCTCATCTCTACTCGCTGCAGATCGAAGGGATGACTTGAATGAGTCGTGAATCAATCGCCGAGCCAACGAGGCGATTATCTTCATGTGATCGGCCTCGGATGTTGCCGGAACGGCGATTAGAAAGACTATATTCGCCTTACCATCGGCCGCCCCAAAGTCGACTCCATCCTTTACGCGAGCAAAGGCGATAGAGGCTTCCTTGACAGCCATACTCCTCGCGTGGGGTAGCCCAACTCCTCCCTCAAGCCCGGTTTGCGTGATCTCTTCGCGCGCTGCAATATCTTTCAGTAACTGATCTCGATCTGAGACCCTTCCGCCCTCTAAGAGGGCGTCGACCATCGCGTTGATCAATTCGTCTTGGATGCGACTGCGGGATCTAAAAGCACAAAAGACGGTTCGAGGATTTCGCTCATCGTCGACTTTTTTTAGTCATTTGTTTCGCAAGATCGATTCGGTCGTGAATGTAAACCGCTGACCTGCTGATTTGATTTGCTTTTGGTAATTTTGTCCCTGGTAGTGCGATCGCCGCCGCCGCCCAGGCCAACCCCTCTTTAAACTTTGCGCGCTCGTTTGCCTCCGTGGAGAGGAAGCCGGCCAAAAGGGCATCTCCTGCACCTACGGCCGATTCGACTCGACTCGGCCGTACTTCGCCATAGAGAATGGTGCTTTGATTCATAAAAACGGCACCATCGCTCCCCAAAGTGATGAGCACAGCTCGTGCGCCTTTTTCCATTATCAACTGGCCCCCATTGACCACGTCTTTCAGGGTAAGTATTCGCCCACCGAGCAACTCTTCCATCTCAGCCAAGTTGGGCTTTACCAGATCCGGTTGTGCAATCAGAGCCTTATCCAAAGCTTCGCCACTTGTATCTACAGCGATCTTCACCCCGGTATCGCGCACTCGACCTATAATCCGAGAGTAGAAGTCCGCTCCGACTCCCCGCGGCAATGTGCCAGAAAGTACCAGCCATGATGAGCCGATGGCCGCATCGACTGTCGCCTGCAATAGTGATTTTTCCTCTTCAGGGAGGAGATACGGCCCCGGTTCATTAACCTTTGTGACTATTCCACCAGGTTCAACGATAGAGATGTTCATCCTGATTGACTCTGCGATCGGGACAAGGACGGTCTCAACTCCATCGGTCGCAAGTAGTCTGGCGATCTCGCCACCCTCGACACCACCAACTGGAAGTACTGCCCTAGTTGGAAGGTTGGAAGCTGCGAGTGCACGAGCAATGTTTATTCCTTTGCCCCCTGCATCGATAGTTACGTGACCTGCTCGATTTATCTCTCCAAACCGGAGGTTGCTCACTTCAAGCGTACGATCGACGCTTGGATTCGGCGTTAATGTAACAATCACGCTGTTACCACCTGCAATCCGGCGCCAACTAATGACATCAAATCCCCCTTCGTCAATCCGTCATCTGTTATTAATTGCTCTACATCGGTCAACGATGCAAATCTGACGAACTCTTCGTCACCAAACTTTGTGTGATCAGCTACTACCACGACCCGCTTAGCAGCGGCTACCATCGCTCTCTTAACCGCTGCCTCAGCAGGATCAGCAGCTGTAAAGCCACGCTCAATCGAAATTCCCATTGGTTCCAATGAAGGCTGTGTTAACGCGAATCTTTCTGAGAGCATCTAAAGCCCAACTATCCACAGTCGTAGCCGTCCTTGCGCTAATTCTCCCCCCCAATTAGAAGACCGTTCAAATTCGGTTAAAGTGCCAAAGTAAGCGAGATTGGAACCGAGTTAGTAACGACCATCAATTCAAGATCATCCGGGATCAGCGGAGCAATTCTCGCAGTTGTAATTCCAGCGTCAAGGATGATTGAACCACCATCTGGAATCTCCTCGATTGCCCTTCGCGCGATCGCTGTTTTTTCAGAACTCTCTGCCTGATCACAAGAGTCGAGATTAGCCTGGAATCTAAGCCTCTCAACGAAGATAGCTCCGCCGTGAACCCTCTTTAAGACCCCCGCATTCTCCAATATCGCAAGATCTTTTCGAATTGTCTCGGGCGTCACATTTGATGAATTTGCGACATCGGTGACTTCGATGCGCTTGTGCACCTTTAGCTTCTCGACAATCCAATCGTGGCGTTCTTGAGGATACACGTGACTCCTGCGCAGGATGGCTGTCCAGCATCTTTAACCTAGAGAGCAAATTTGGTTTTGAACCGTAAAAACGACTCCGATACGTAAATTTACCAACACAACAAAAGTATACAGAAATATAAGTTCAAAAGATCGGGATTAATCAGAAGAAATACCACCTCAACCCAACGACAACGATGAAGGAGGCTCCCGGTAATAGGGAACAAGTCGTTCAACTAAGCCTGGCTTAATCAAAATGAATCTTTCCACTTCATCAAGACAAGGGGCATGCTAAACCAGTAAAGCGCACACACGAATAAAATTGCCACCTGAAGCTAAACGACCGTGACTAAGTAGTGCAAAACCGGACCAAGCTCGACTCAATTTGACCCAGAGTTTCCAAATGAACAAATTTTCTCCCAAATTGCACGCCCATTGGAATCAAAACTTCAAAAGCACGTACCGGATACAACCGATGTTCAATTCAACCATTTCGAAGGATCTTCGACCATTTCCGACTAGTTTCGCTTCACCTAATCGATTGCCCCGCCACTAGGAAAGTTGACTATCGTCCAATTTCGAGCGCCATCGTTAGTAAAGGCTAGATATGACCCGTTTACAGTCCATGGAACTGCTACCGCTTCGTGTGCGTTAGTAAATCCTACAAATCCCCAACCTTGACCTGGTCCTCCGTCGGAACCGGTAATGGGAAGGTCTGACCAAGTTTGGCCCCCATCATGGGTCACAAGCAAATCGCCCCTTCCTTCACCCAAAATCCACGTATTTGCATTAGCCGCCGCAAGTGAGGTGATATAGCCACTTAGGTTGCCTACGAGCTTCCCTTTGCTCCACGTTTTACCAGCATCGCTCGATGAGTAAGCGGTCTTTATCTGCTCTCCAGCTCCAGGCGGCGATCCGCAAACAAGAGCCAACCCCACATCCGACCAAGCGGCTATAGCTGCTGAAAGCGAACCAGAGAATTCACAAGGGGTATCAAAGGTCTTCGAAAAACCGCTAGCTTGCAGCTTCCATAACTTGTAAGGTCCACTTCCAGCTGTAGTCGGAGGCGTCAATATAAAGGCGCTCGATCCACTAACTAATAACTGCGCTTGCCAAGAGAAGACGGGGCTGGATGAGACTCTTTGAATGAGTAATCCGTTATTTGAGATCTGGTACAGGCTGGCGGTACCGCAACTCACACTGATTCCGCAATTATTTATAAGAGCGTATACCTTGCCGCCACCTGCTTCAATGTCATAAACCGTACCCGGCGATGAAACCTTGGCCCAAGCGCTACCTCCGTCGGTCGTCACATAGAGCGCCGAACCAAAGAGAAAACCAAGATGGGCATTTACAAATCGGACGCCGTTTGCGTATTCGAAATTGTTGTCGGATCCCTGGGTAGTGAAGTCGATTCCAGGCGTAGTTACCTTACTCCAAGTTTTGCCATAATTATCCGTACTAGACAGTACGCCTGGGCCAACCCCACTCTTTACGGCACTTGGACCAGGACCCCACGCCCAACCCACCGATGACGAGACGAAGGATACAGAGTGAGGGATGAAGGTCGTCTCGCCCGTTATTGAGCCTACTGTCGATGCTGAAGCCACTGAAACATTTTTAGGAAGTGTCACCGACTTTCCCGTTGTTGGGTTTACCACTGTCGTTGCCGAGCCTACTGATTCGCCTTTTTGTTGAGGTGTCGATGTAGCAGTTACGCTTTGATTAGTAGATCCGCACGCCGAAAGCACCAGTACCGAGACCGAACTTGCCGCCAGTTTCAACCACCTACGTCTGCCACTAACCTCAGTCACCCAAATTGCTCCTGATTTCGATACGTCTTTGCGCTAAAAGGTCTTCTATAGGTGAGAATTCTTACACAGAAAAATCCTAAATTCAACTTCAAAATGTTGAATTACCTTCGGGAGCCACGGAAAAGCTCAGCGAGCTTGAGGTATGGCAAAGGCAAATTGGTACCACTTAGAGATCTAAAGCCGAGTAAAGCCGGAGTCAAATGCCTTCCTAAGTCCTACTAGGGCAGCAATCGACTCGCAATTAGAACCCAAAGCACGACTATCGACAACCTATCTAAAGAAGCAATCAAGGACTGCAACAACGGACAGGGTGGGCAAATAAAGGTTGACCGAAGAAGACAGCGACGGAAACTTCCATCGCTGCCGACAATCTTCAATGCTCTACAGAACTAGAAAGTAGCTTCTTCGCCCCTCGTACATAACAACTATTCACTCGAAGGAAGCCGATTTTGCCAGTTATGAAGGCATCGCAATCTGATAGGTATCTAGATCCCACCATTTTGACATAGGTAAGCGCCGAACCGTAGCCTCAGCTCCTTCAGTGTCGTTAGAAATGACATCGAGAAAGACCTTGTCACGGGCGACAGAGACACGAACGCCCTTGAGGACACCTTCTTCCTCGAGAATCCTAACTTGGGCGATCTCTTCCGGAATCATCGCTGTTACATCTTCATTTACCGTGTTAGGCCTAAAGGTACATACGACCATAAATTGTTTCATATTGAAACCCCTCGTTTTTTACTTTCGAACCTGTGTACTTACATGACGCATTCAAGATGGGTCGGCGGACCGTCGTTCCATCTTTGGAATTCCCGGCGTTGTATCATTGATCGCCCAGCTGATGATCACCTTGGGACTGATTCGAAAGCGTGGGGAGCCTTCGTGTTCTTCAACGACGGCGCTTCCAATTATTTTGATACCTCGCGGGCTCCAAGGTTCAATTGAGGCCAGGTCGTCAACTACAACGGTAACGCGAGGATTTACCAAAACATTTTTGTAGCGTACTGTGTGGGTGATATCGAATCCCGCCGTCAGGATATCATCTTCGTCAAGTGAGAAGACAACTGGTGTGACATCGGGTTTGCCACTTAGAGAGGCCGACGCAAAGCGCATCAGAGGTTGAGTTTCCAGATAGGCAAGTTCAGCCGCGGTAAATGCACTCATTTGCAACCCTCATGTTCACAGTGGGGCTTGAATTAGCTGCCCTGTTGCGACCATCGTAGCATATAAATGTGTGCGCACGCACTAAAATAGCAGTATGCCAAAAGAACCTTCGCCGTCTCTCAATCCAATCGAGGATTCAGCATGGCGTGCCCTGACTTACATCGCCAATCACCTCGTAAAAACTCTTGGGGAGGATTTAGCAACCGAGACGCAGATATCACTACCGGAGTACGTGGTCCTTGTCCACCTATCAGAAGCAGAGTCGCAGCAACTTCGTATTGGAGACCTAGCGTCCATCAGTGCACTTTCACCGAGTCGGATGTCTCGCCTAGTAGACGAGATGTCAAAGAGGGGTCTAGTCACCAAGGGTCGTCTACCCGAAGACGGGAGATGCATGTTGGCGACCTTGACTCCCGCCGGCCTCAAAGCATTGCAGGTAACTTATCCGACTCAACTTCGAAATGTTCGGCGCCGTGTCTTTGATCTTCTTACCGAGGACGATGTAGAGGCACTTAATGTTGCCCTCTGGAAGATCCGTAACGGCTTAGAGGCAACTTCACAAGCGGCCATGTTTGATAAGTGATTAAACCACCGCGCCTTACTAGTGCCAGAATAAAGCGACAGTATTCCTATATTTTGAGATTTCAAGGGAAGAAGACACCTCTACCTACGTAGGAGGACCCTACGTGCGATTGATTGCGCCTCCCGTGCAAAATTGAGTGGCGATCTCAAAGAAGGAAGGAAGACTAAGGAAGGGATGAGGCAATAACTTGAGCCCGAGAGGGGATTTGAACCCCTGACCTGCTCATTACGAGTGAGCTGCTCTGCCACTGAGCTACCCGGGCGCAAGATACATCCTAATCAAAACGGAGACTTCTTCACACCCACTTCAATAAGTTGCGCAATAATCATCTGCTCATCGCTTCCGTACCTCAATTGACTTAGAAGTGTTGCAAAAGATGAAACTAACTGCTCGTAGGCGATACTCGCGTAGAGCTGATCAGGGACACTAGAAAATATCTCTCTCTTCAAACGCTCAAGAAGAAAGCGCGCACCCAGTTCAATTTCGCTGCGACGTCTAAATCGCACGATTCGGGCATAACGATCTTCTACTTCTTTCACAACGCCCTTAGGCGGCGATCCCTTAGATTGCATCTCCTTCAACCTAGATAGCTCGAGGTCTCGACGCTCAATCACCTGAACCACAACGTCATCCAAGAATTCCATCACACTCTTCGTTCGTCCCAGGAGTGACTGCGTACTACCGCGATCGGCGTAGATACCCTCCCAAATCGCACGTCGTCGCTCAAAGTTCTCATCGGAGAGCATCTCAACAATCACATCTAGGTCTCTATCGGCTGCATCAATGAGTTCACGAACCCGCTGCGAATCGATTGAATACTTAAATTGAAGAAAGCTAACCAGATCTTCATCTTCTGCACGTGGAACCTCGATGGTCACACAACGAGAGACAATGGTTGCAATAGAGGGAGTTAAATCTCCCACAACGATAATAAATACGGTCGAAAGCGGCGGTTCCTCGATCGTCTTAAGCATGATTGGAGCTACATCCGCGAAGTTATCAAACTCATCAATAAGTACGACCCTACGAGTCGATGAATTGGGAGAGAGATGGGCTTTCCGTACTAGAGCACGTGCGTCATCTACAGAGATTCTTCTATTCGATGACGTCTCGAAGGAAAAGTCCGGATGGTTCGAGTTCATAACACCTTTGCACGTGGCACATGTTCCACAACCACCATCTGGGCAGAGAAGCGAAGCTGCAAAGAGGCGGGCCACCTCCATCTTTCCACTTCCTGATGGACCATAAAAGAGGTAGCTGTTAGTTGGTGCCGCAAGAAAGACTTCTAATTTGGCGCAGATAGATGGATGTAATCGCATTTCAGAGAGGAGCTTCGAAGGATTCACTTCAACTCTTCCCCTCTTTAATATTTGTCAATCCAAGAAGGCGGAGGTGCTCAAGGATCTCACCTTGAATCGTATTGATCTCACGATCTCCATCGATGACAACCCAGCCCTCTTCCCTAGATAGCTCGAGATAGCCTTCTCGAACTCGTTTCGCGAACTCAATCCCTGCGCTCTCAAAACGATCTTCATCGAACGTTGCCCGAAAGGAGCTCTCCCTATCGATCAGAAAAGTGACGTCTGGCTTTAGGCCGCCCGTTGCAAATTCGTTAATAGCCCGCAGTCTCGAAAGATCCCCTCCTCGACCGTAGCCTTGATATGCGAAGGTGGATGCTTCGAACCGGTCAGAGATGACAACGCATCCTCGTTCAATGCCGGGCCGAATAACTGCATCAACATGTTGGCTTCGTGAAGCCAACATGAGCAGCAACTCTGAACGAATACCCATCGAATAATCGGACTTAAGCAAAGCCCTGATCTCTTCTCCGACCTCGGTACCCCCAGGTTCGCGAGTCGAAACAACGTCATACCCTAACTCGACTAGAGCGCCGGTGAGCAATTCGATTTGCGTACTCTTTCCGACGCCATCGATACCTTCAAAGACGATGAACACCGTGAAGATCCACCTAGCTCTTTTTTCTGGTTGAGGTCGATCTCTTCGTTCCAGTCGCAGACTTAGTCTTGGTCGTACTGCTAGATCGAGTTGAAGCCGTCTTGGCCCGAGGACTTGCAGGCTTCTTCGTCGTAGATCCACCGCTAGCTAAAAGAGCAGCCCGCCTCTCAGCCAATAGCTCCGATGCGCGCTCCACGGTGATTCCCATGTCAACTTCGAATTGCTTTACCGTAGCATTCACCTCGCCATCGGTCACATATGGGCCAAATTTACCTGACCGAAGAGTTATCCTTTTCCCGTCTGGATCAGTACCAACCTCAACCGAGGTGGCGCTCCTACGACCTCCACGACTCTGCGGTTGAGCAATTATCTCAAGTGCCTCTTCTACCGTGACTGAAAAGATCTGCTCTTCACCCTCTAGTGAACGCGATGTTCGACCCTTCTTGATATACGGGCCGAACTTACCGTTCGTAGCAAACACCTCTTCGCCGCTACTCTGTTCTACGCCAACGAGTCGAGGTAACGAAAGTAGCTTCAAGGCATCTTCGAGAGTGATCGTCTCTGGTTCCATCGACTTGAAAAGAGATGCCGTCTTTGGCTTCTCTCCTTTACCCAACAGTTCGGCTTCACCAAGTTGTACGAATGGGCCGAAGCGGCCAACCTTTACCGCTACTGGCAGATTGTTATCAGGATCCACGCCGAGTATTCGATCACCCGAACCCTTTTCAAGTAGTTCAACGGCCTTATCGAAGGTCAATTCGTCCGGTGCCATACCATCTGGAATTGGAGCACTACGATCGCCAGCACTTAGGAATGGCCCAAATCGACCCACTCGTACTTCGATCAATTCGCCGTCCGGCGTAACACCAACCGGAATCGAATTTATTTGTCGAGGATCAATTAAATCAAGCTGAGTTGCGACCTGATCTTTTAGGCCAGGACGACCATTACCGAAGTAGAACTTCTCGAGATAAGGGATCGCCGGCGTGTTACCCGTAGCAATCTGATCAAGCGTATTTTCAAGCTCAGCCGTGAAGTTATAGTCGACCAAGTCACTGAAGAACTGCTCGAGAAGGTTGACGACTGAAAAGGCTACAAACGAAGGGACAAGAGCACTACCCCTCTTGAAGACATACCCACGGTCGAGAATCGTTGTAATAATACTCGCATAGGTACTTGGCCTTCCAACACCAAGGTCTTCCAGTGCTTTTACTAAAGATGCCTCCGTGTAACGAGAGGGAGGATTCGTTACATGAGAATTGACGTCGACCGATTCAATCGGAATCAGCTCACCCTCAACAAATCCAGGAAGAATTGCATCTTCTTCGTCAGCAGAATTATCGTCGGAGTCTTCGACGTAGACGGCCATAAATCCGGTATGGCTAATAACACGACCACTCGATGAAAAGCGAGCTTCACTTGGAGCAAGTCGCTTGCCACCTTGCGCTCCAAGTTCTGGAACGTCTGAGATTGGAGTTACAAATTTTACCGTTACCGTCGTACCCAAAACATCGGTCATCTGTGAAGCGATGGTGCGCTTCCAAATCAATTCATAGAGGCGGGCTTCGTCACTCGAAACGAGTCGTGCCATCTCATTAGGGTGAATCCAATTGTCCCCAGATGGTCTTATGGCTTCGTGAGCCTCTTGCGCATTCTTGACATTATTTTTATAGTCTCTAGAACTCTTCGGTAGGTGGCTACTGCCGTAAAGCTCTGAGATCACCTTTCGGGCATATGCAACTGCAACATCGGCGAGGTAGGTCGAGTCGGTACGCATATAAGTAATGTGGCCGGCCTCATATAACCTTTGCGCCGCAGACATGGTACGACTCGATGAAAAGCGTAACTTTCGTCCCGCCTCCTGTTGCAAAGTGGAGGTTCTAAAGGGAGGTGCAGGCGAGCGACGATACGGCTTTTCTTCTATCGAAGAGACCTGTAGCATCTTGCCCGTTAGTGCGCTCGACAATATCTCGGCGTCACCCACTGCCAAGATTATGGCCGCTTTGGCGCCGTCGGCGCCACTTAGTACGCCATCAGCACCAAAGTCTCTGCCAGTCGCAACTCGGGTTTCATCTAGGTGTTGAAGGGAGGCTAAAAACCTACTTTTCTCCTTAGCTGCCCCAACTTTGATAGACGAGTACGAAGCTGAAACGAAGTTAATTCGCTCCCGTTCACGCTGAACCAAGATTCGAGTGGCCACACTTTGGACTCTTCCCGCAGAGAGAGCAGGCTTGATCTTCTTCCAAAGTACAGGTGAGACCTCATATCCATACAGACGATCTAGGATTCGCCTCGCCTCTTGCGCAGAGACCAGCTTGGTATCGATCTCACGGGTATGGGCGATCGCGTCGTCGATTGCCGCCTTAGTTATTTCGTGAAAGACCATGCGACGCACTGGTACCTTGGGGGACAAGACTTCCATTAGGTGCCAAGCGATTGACTCACCTTCGCGGTCCTCGTCTGTCGCTAGATAGATCTCGCTAGCCTCTTTTACGAGCTGCTTTAAGTGAGATATGTGTTGCTTTTTCTTATCTGAGACGACATATAGGGGTTTAAAGCGATTATTCACATCAACGCCAAGGCGCGACCAAGCCTCTTTCTTATAGGCTGCTGGAATCTCGGCCGCACTCTTTGGAAGGTCACGTATGTGGCCAATTGACGACTCAACAAGGTAGGAGTCGCCCAAAAAACGAGAGATGGTCTTCGCCTTAGTGGGGGACTCAACTATTACAAGTGGTTTTGCCATCTGATTACCGTACAACCAATCTCGCCATGTACCAACGAACTACTTAAGCTACTCGATAGACGACAACTTACGCAATCAATAAAGATAACTAACTACTCGTCGTCGTCGTGAGCCGACAGAACCTCATAGTCAGGATTCATAATCGCTATGTGGCCATCGATGTTTCCTATGCGACCGGTGGCGACCACTAGCCGCCCGGGTTCAAGGCCCGGGATCGTCCTCTTTCCAGGAAATACCAACATTATTCCGCCACTGGCGTCTTCAAGACGAACCGCAAGTGAGGGGATTGAGTCAAGCGGCTGTACTCGAACCGACTTTATTCGACCAGAAACTTTAGAAACCTTCCGGTATTCGACGTCTCGAATAGAGGTAGCGCCCTTTACTTCAGGGCTCGACGACTTCTCCATATTGGCGATGACATTCTTGACTTCGATATCTTCAGCGGTCTTACGCCCCAAGATTCGACGAAGACGGTCGTGCTGGCTCAAGTTGACGTGGAAGGGAATGATTGTGGCATTAACGTGGGGTAACTGGCTTAGTACGCGCGCGAGTGAGTCTGCCGTATGGTCGTGAAGGACGCGTTGGAAGAAACCGGAGTAACTCCTGCGTGGTAGAAGAACGGTAACCTCGGACTCATTGTCAGATACGGCGTCAGCTACAACGTCAATAGCGGCGCGACGGATACGACGATCGGCGCACTCGACAACCTCAAGGTCGATACGGCGAACTCCCAACTCAGACCAGGCGGTCTCGAGCGAACGGGCGACCTTCCTATCGAGCTCAACGTGGACGGCACGGATCTCATCGGGGGTGAGTGTGCGAGCATATTGCAGGGCGCGAGCTGCGGCTAAGTCAAGCTCTTCGACGAAGAGGATGACTTTGTGCTTCCGGAGAACCGGGGCCTCACATGCTGCCGTAACGTCACTCTCAAGGCGCTTTCCCTCTTCAACGTACTGACGATTAAGACGTATGAAGCCAAATACCATCGCTGGGCCTATTACGACGACTACCCAAGCTCCCTGGGTGAACTTAGTAACCAAAAAGACGATTACGACTATGAAAGAGAGGACTGCCGCAATCAAGTTGACGACAAAACCCTTCTTATATCCAGGTTCTTTGAGCCTAAGGTGGTGCTTGAGCATTCCTAGGCCAGCGATAGTAAACCCGGTGAAGACGCCGATGGCATAAAGACCAATCAGGGAGTTGACACTCGCCTTGGTTGCAATCAAAATTATCTCGGATACGACCGTTAGGAGGATGATCCCGTTAGAGAAGGCGAGGCGATGACCTCGGCGACGGAATTGCCTTGGCAGGAATGAGTCCTCAGCCGCGAAGGAGACGAGGAATGGAAAGCCGTTAAAAGAGGTATTCGCTGCGAAGATCAAGATGAGGTATGTGCTGATCTGCAAAATATAGAAGAACACCTTGCCAAGCGCAGTCGAGCCGTAGACCGTTTGGGCGATGATCGAAATCACCGTAGGGGTACCGGAGATTCGGGGAACGGGGTGAATCTTAGAGGCCAAGAAGGAGAGGCCGAAGAATAAGGTTCCCAAAATCACCGCCATGTAGACCAAGACGCGCTGGGCGTTCTTCCACTGAGGAGCCTTGAACAACGAAACGCCATTTGATACCGCTTCAATACCGGTTACGGCGGATCCACCGTTAGCAAATGCTTGGAGGAAGATAAAGAGCGAAGCCCCCATGAATAACCCTGAACCAGGAGTTCCTGGTCGATAACCACCTGCCACGTGAAGGGGAAGAGCTTTCAAACCTCCGGTCAGAGCCTTAAATACACCGACCGAGAGCATTATCAACATATTCACAATAAAGAGATAGGCCGGGAGGGCAAACAGTCTGCCCGCCTCTTTGATACCACGCAGGTTGCCATAGGCGAGTAACAATACAAAAAAGACCGCTAACTCTAGAGTGTAGGGTCCTAGTGATGGTATTGCCGAGACAACTGCATCAACACCTGCAGCAACTGAAACTGCAACTGTGATTGTATAGTCGATCATGATCGCGACCGCCGCAATCTGGGCTATCTTTGGACCAAAGTTATCGCGAGCCACTACGTAAGCGCCACCGGCCTTCGGATACGCCTTTATTACTTGGAAGTACGAGGCCGCAACCGTTACGAGGATTACGAGGATCAAGGACGAAACAGAGAGAACCAGCGAGAAGGCGGCTACACCGATTACTGGCACCAAGATCGTCAATATCTCCTCGGTGGCATAGGCCGACGACGAGATAACATCAGAGGAGAGCACCGCCATTGCGGTGAAGTTGCCTAAGCGCTCACCCTTTAAGCTTTCATTGACGAGAGGCTTACCGAGAAACTTATTTTTGAGACGATAAAGCCTTGTCTCTGGAATATCGTACGATCCAAGGGGTGCAAGGGTCGCAGGCCTTTGATTGCCTCCACGAACTCCACGGAACGGAACATTTGGACTCGAATCATATGAGCTGGAACCGGGGGAGCCTAACTCTTCACTATCTGACACTCTAAGAATCCCTTCGCCCGAGAGTCAACTGAAACTTTTGGGTTTTATTGGTCGCCCTATAACGTATATAATCTAGGCACGTCGGTTCAAATAGATGCCCGACTAACTTTAGATTACTAGGTGATTTAACTTGCACGTGATAGTAGTTGGGTGTGGGCGAGTAGGCTCCGAGCTAGCGGCGCGACTCGATCAGGAGGGTCATACGTCCTTCATAATCGACAAAAACGTTGCCGCCTTCCGTAGATTACCACCTAATTTTTCTGGTTCGTCACTCGAAGGTCTCGGCTTCGACCGGGACTGCCTAAAGGCCGCAGGTGTGGAACATGCAGATGCTCTAGCAGCCGTTACGAGTGGCGACAACTCCAATATCTTGACTGCAAGAATTGCTAAAGAGACCTTCGAGGTCCCGAAGGTAGTCGCCCGAATCTACGATCCTAAGCGCGCGGAGATCTACCGCAGACTTGGGATTTCAACGGTCGCGACCGTAACCTGGACGACAGAACAGGCTATGCGTAGGCTATTCGACACCGAGGCAAAGCCTGATTGGATCGACTCAAATGGACAATTTGTACTCCTAGAGCGAGGTGTTCCAGAAGCTTTGATAGGCCATAGGTACAGCGCTCTCAAGGCGAACTTCGAGCCTATTCTTCTAACGCGCGGAACAACTACCAGGCGTTATACACCCGAGATTGTTATTCAAGACGGCGATATCCTCCACTTTCTGATCGAGCGCGACAATATTATCTCCCTCGATTCCACAATTTCTAGAATGGGAGACCACCACAAATGAAGGTAATAATCGCAGGCGCTGGAAGTGTCGGTTCCTTCATTGCAGAAGATCTTGGTAATGCAGGTCACGAAGTTCTCGTAATCGAAAAGAACCGCGATGAGGCCAAAAAACTAAATCCTGACATCAAATGCACTTACTTGATCGCCGATGCATGCGAAGTCTCATCACTTGAAAAGGCTGGACTATCGGATGCGGACGTAGTAGTTGCGGCCACCGGTGACGATGAGGACAACTTAGTAATCTCCCTCTTAGCAAAGCAAGAGTTCATGGTACCTAGGGTCGTTGCTCGAGTAAATAACCCTCGCAACCACTGGCTCTTCAATAAGACTTGGGGAGTTGACGTATCTGTATCAACACCTCACCTGCTTTCATCTCTAGTTGAAGAGGCGGTCTCGGTGGGGTCACTTGTGCGACTTCTCTCCTTTGAAAAAAGTGGAGCTCGCCTAGTGGAGGTAACGCTAGCCGACAACTCCCCAGCAAATGACATGGAGCTATCGCAACTTCCATTTCCCCGAGAGGCTTCGATCGTCGCGATCATTCGTGAAGAGAACGTCATTGTTCCACGCGGCGACACCATCCTTCGTAGCGGTGACGAAGTAGTCGTCCTAGTAAACGTCGAATCCGAGAGTGAAGTTAAGTCAATTCTTGTGGGAAATCGCTAAAAGTACTGAAGTGCTAACCTTACGACATGAAACGAGACTCAAATAACGAACTCGTAACAGCGATCACCAGTAAGTGGCCCTTCCTCCAACAGACCGAATTTAGGATCACCCCACACCTCGATGGCGAAGTGTCCGATAATGCCCACAATTTTGTCATCAACGTGGATAGGTCATCAGCTGCGATTGACTCGACCTTGGGCTATGCCAAGAGACGCGCAGATCTCGGTTCTACCACTCTCGTACTCACCTCAAGCAAGTACGAAGCCCAGATTGTAGTAGAGAGTGCTAAGGGGCGATTTGGACCCGACTTTGCACTAGACCTAACCGACAAAATATCTATCAAAGACATGGCAACCCTTGGATCGCGACGAAAGCTGTTGGTATGCACGCCGGAGATCCTTCACCGCAAGATCTTGCCAGACAGCTTTAGATTCACTCGTCTTTTAGAGGCGGTCTCGACTGTAAGTCTCTTCGATCTCTCAAATTTTCGTGGTGTCCTTGGATCCCATCTCTACTACATCCTCAAACGATTATCGATCGCCAAGGAGGGCAACCACCTATCCTTCAACGCCACCGCAATATATCTTGGAAACGCAAGGTCTCTATTTGGCGCAATCATCGATTCGGATCCGGCCGAATGTCGCGAACTTTGGATGATAGATGGCATAGAAATACCATGTCTCACGGCTTCAGTCGAGGCTGCGAATGCCGTTGCATCTCCCTCATTCCTTGCCGCATCCATTGGCGTTCAACTCGAAATGAGTGGCCTTCGAACGACCATACTTACCTCTTCGCGAAGTCAGGCCGAAGTAATCGCCGAGACTATTACTTCCATATCAAGCCACAATGGTGGTACCGAAATAAAACCACTCCTCTACCGCGGTGGCTACATCGATGAAGTGCGTGACGATATCAGAGAAGAGATTGCCTCGGGGGAGTTCAAGGTCGCCGTTGCAACGTCTCAACTTTCGCTAGAGCTGCCGCAATCTGACCTTGTGATCTTCCTCGGCATACCAAAGACGATCGCTCAGATTCGTCGCAACATCTCAACGCTTTCAACGAACGATTCAGCCCTGGTACTGCTACCTGACAGCGACAACCTTGATCAATGGGTCGTTAGAAATATAAATTCAATCAACGATCGCCGCGACGAGTCGGCTGCGATAAATCCACAAAACCCCAAAGTCATGGAGTACCAACTACTCTGCGCTGCAGATGAGACTTCAATCAAACCAGAGCAATTATCGCACGACCATCAACACCAGCGACTCATTCAAGATCTACTCGAAGAAAATCAGCAACAAGGAAAATTAGTCGCAACTAAATCAGGGCACCTCTTTGTTGGCGCGCTTCGACCGAGCAAGGTTGGCGGCCTAAGGGGTGGAGACAGCGTTACCTACACCCTCATCACCGACGACGGAGAGCTTCTCGAAATCTTTGATAGCTCAAGGCTCTTTTTCAACTTCTACCTTGGGGCCATACACCGCCACCGAGGACGACGACACCGCGGTACCGACATTGACTTTGACCAACGCCTCGTCTACTGCGCCTCAGAGAGTTCTAAGAGGTATACCAAACCCCGTATCGAGTCTCAATATAGCCTTCTCAAAACCATAGAGAAAGACGAATCTTTAGAAGGACTCGTTTCTTTATCCGAGATTGAAGTCACAGAATTCTTTACTGGATATGACCTTTTGCAAGGGAGGGGAGAAGTAGTTGAATTTATAGACTACGAACTCGAACCAAAGACCCTACAGAGCGAAGCTCTTCTATTCGCGATCCCTTTCTACTTATTTTCAGAGATTCCGATCAGCGAATATGGCGCTGCCCTTCACGCCTTCGAACACGCCACAATCGGAGTACTTTCGACCGTCTCACTATGTGATCGCTGGGACGTCGGAGGTGTCTCATTTGTGATAAATGGCCCATATAACAACGGAGTCGATATCATCACAAACGGCGGAGCGATTGCGATCTATGACGGGAGTGACGGAGGAAGTGGAGTGGCTCGTGCATCCTTTGCGAGATGGCGCGAGTTGCTAGCAACTTCGATACAGAATCTAGAGGAGTGTCCGTGTGAAGATGGATGTCCGAGCTGTATCGTGAGTCCTAAGTGCGGCAATTCAAATTCACTTCTGTCAAAAGAACATGGAAGAACGCTTGGTGGAAATCTGAGAGGATGGCTACATGCAGGTAGATGACCGTTCAGCCACACCAGGTAAAGATCTACGACTAGGATTACACCTGTGAAGGCAGCCTTCTTTGATCTCGATAAAACCGTCATAGCGAAGGCGTCTATGCTCGCATTCGGCAGAACCTTCTATAACGAAGGTTTGCTCTCTAGGCGAACTATTTTGCGCTCCGTCTACGCCCAGTTTGTATTCAAGTACGCCGGCGCCAATGAAAAGCAACTCACGAAGCTGCGAGAGACCGCTCTGTCGCTCACCAAGGGATGGGAGCGATCCATAGTCTCGGCGATTGTCGCTGAAACCATGACCGAAATAGTGGAGCCTCTCATCTACAAGGAAGCTCTCGACTTAATTGAGATGCACAAACAAAATGGAGATATGGTCTTCATAGTCTCCGCTTCGCCGCTCGAGATCGTTGAACCACTTGGCGATCGCCTTGCTGTAGATGGCGTTATCGCAACTGAGTCAAAGGTCGACGAAGATGGACGGTACACGGGAGAGGTCGCTTTTTACGCATACGGCCCCTACAAGGCGGTTGCCATGGAACGCCTCGCTGAACAGCACGGCTTTCTTCTATCCGAAAGCTTCGCCTATTCAGATTCGTACACCGATCTTCCAATGCTGGAGGCGGTCGGCCACCCTGTGGTGGTAAATCCCGACAGAGTCTTAGCAAAGCTCGCTAAGGAACGGAACTGGGAGATTAAGACCTTTTCGAATCCAGTTCGAGTTCGCGAAGGAAGAGTAAAGAATGCCAGGCCGACAGCTTTGGTAGCACTTGCAATTGGGGTAACAACCATCGCACTTGCAAGTGGCTACCTAGCCTATCGCGTAAGACACATTTCGAAACAACTTCGAACGCTACTACGCCTATCGCCCGATTCGCTCTAGGCGAATTATGAGCTAGCGCGCAGCTTCTTGAAAGCTAAAGTTCCAAGCGCACCGAGGATAGCAACAAAGATCAGCTTTTTAAACAAAGTAGAACACCACCTTTAAGAATTATCTAACCAATAACTTACACGAAAGGTCGCTGACTTCGCCAAGCCAGCGACCGCATCGACTTACTAGGCAGGCTCGATTGCAGCCATTGCTGAATCATCGAGGGGTTCGCTACCCCTGCTCTTCGAGACAGGAAGGGCTAGGGCGCTTAGTGAAGCACCTATCGCTATGACAGCTGATATTTTCATGGAAAGTCCATACCCGTGGGCAGAAGCTAGAAGGGTACTTGCATGGCGTACTGCAACCGATGCACTTGAAGGTATCGCTCGAATTGCATTCGTCGCACTTGTGATGGCAACTGTTGAAAGCGCTGCAAGACCAACTGCTCCACCAACTTGGCGCGACGTGTTGAGGAGACCTGATGCCAAACCGGCGTAGCGGCGATCGACCTGGCTCGTTGCTGCGAACGCTAGCGGAGTGAAGCAGAGACCCATTCCTAGGGTTATAAGAACCGATGGAACGAAAAGCGTCTTCAAGTATGAAGCCTCAGGCGTAATGCCGCCAAGGAGCAAAAGGCCAACAGCCGTGATTATTGGTCCGCCGATGATCAGAGGTCTTGTGCCAACCTTGTGAATTAGCCGCGAGGAGACCTGTGCTCCGACAATTATCGCAAGAGTCTGCGGAACGAATGCTAAACCGGCCTTTAGGGGCGAGTAGCCCAGAACCTCTTGCATAAACAGCGACAAGAAGAACCACGAGGCGAAGATCGATCCACCAACGAGGAACATCGCTGCGTTAGCAGCAGAGAGTGCACGATACTTAAAGATCGAGAGCGGAATGATCGGCGCCGCAGCGACCCGGGCCTCGTAGAAGAGGAAGCCAACGAGGAGGACGATCCCGATCGCAAAGGCGGCGATAGTCTCACCCTTTTTCCATCCGATGTTTCCACCTTGCACCAAACCAAAGACGATTGAGGTAAGTCCAAAAGTCACCATTAACGAACCCATCACGTCCAAACGGTTGGATGCCTTGTGCTCGCCTCGCGACTCACTTATGTAGAGGAGTGCAAGCAATACTTCAACGATACCAACGGGAACGTTGATTAGGAAGGTCCAACGCCATGATAGGTAGTTCGTTAAAACTCCACCGAATAATGCTCCGGCAGCTCCACCAGCACCAGCAGTAGCACTCCAAATACCAATGGCGCGTGCTCGCTCTTTGCCTTCAGCGAAAGAGGTAGTGATAATCGTCAGTGTTGCTGGCGATACAATCGCAGAACCAAGTCCTTGGACGGCACGTGCTATGAGAATTAGCGCCTGAGAATTTGAGACCGCGCCCAAAAGCGATGCGACTGTAAAGATCGCCATTCCGATGATAAATATTTTCTTTTTACCAAAGATGTCACCAAGGCGACCACCGAGGAGCAAGAGACCTGCAAAGCTCAGAGTGTAAGCATTCAGAATCCACCCAAGGTCATTGGTCGTAAAGCCCAGTGTCGTCTTTATCGCCGGCAGGGCTACGTTCACAATCGAAACGTCTAGGACCACCATAAACTGCGCTAGAGCAGCCACAAAAAGAAGTAGCCCCTTGCGATCAAGGGGCCTTTCAACGCTAGATTTATTCAACTTTATCCATCCAACCCGTCAAAACTATAGAAACTAACCCTTAATCAAACAGACTCGGAGCGGCAACCTATTCCCGAAAATCAATTCAAATTATCATCCTGAAAGTACAAAAGCGCCTCTATTTCTTCAATCCTTGCCGTACAAGATAGGTCAACGATCGGCGGAATGATCTCGGTAGAGAGCCGTCTGGCAAGGTCGACGACTGCTTTTACGTCTTTCCCTTCCACACCAGCGATCGAGAGTGGATAAGAATTCAATACCGAGTTAGCGACTACTGGAACCTCTCCAAGCAGTTCAAGTTCGATAGGAAACTCATCCTTGAACTCTCCAAAGATCTTGTATGTCTCGCCGTGGTTGCACTCGAAGTAGGCCATATTAAGGACGTATCCAAGAACCTCGAGCATCTCACGCCGAGCCATATCTAGCATGCGGACGGCTACGTTCGACGCGTTCTCGTTTGGGGTGGTGACTAGCAACAACTTGGCATCGGGTAGAAGTCGCGAAAGTCCCATCTGTATATCACCTGTACCGGGCGGCATATCGATCAGTAAGTAGTCGAGGTCTCCCCACCTTACGTCCTCTACAAAGTGTTGAAAAGCCCTATTCAATATCAGACCTCGCCACATTACGGCCTCGCGACTACTCGCCAACATACCCATCGACATCACCGAGAGGGTGCCATTGCCATAATCTCGTGTAGAGGGGCGGATCGACCACTTCTCCTTAGTTCCAGTAGCCTCAACTGAATCCTCAAATCCCAACAGCTTCGAGATGGAGAACCCCCAAATATCAGCATCTAGGACTCCCACACGAAATCCCGACTCTGCAAGGGCAAGGGCCAAGAGTGAAGTAACTGTTGACTTGCCAACTCCACCTTTTCCGGATGCAACGGCAACGATTCGAGTTCGGGGAGAGATCGAGTGCGGTCTACGGGCTCGATCCTTCGCACTCTTTCTAGCGATATCCATAGCGCGGCGCTTTTCATCTCCATTCATTACGTTGGTAATGAATTCGACCTTCAAACCCTCATCCAAGGAGTCGGCGATCCGTCGCACCGAACCTCTTAGCTCTTTTTGAAGCGGACATGCAGCAGTGGTCAACTTTAGTTCGACGATCAACTGCCCATCTTTCACTTCGACACTTCCAAGCATGCCGAGTTCTTCGATGGTGACCCCTAATTCCGGATCAACAACAGTACCGATCTTTTCGCGAATTGAAGCGATATCAGCCACGTACCTCACCCTTCACCCTCAGTTTGCCACAACAGTTGAAGCCGCGGCACTAAGGAATAGTCAACCGTAAGTAATAATTTCCACTACCGATGTAGAATAAATTGTAAAAGTGAGTGCAATGTAACGCGCCTCTCGGTAGGAATGCGCATTGCCAAGTCCGTGATTACGAAAGAAGGTTCGATATGGCGAATATGAGCACGATATCGATAGGTAGAAAGCCTAGCAACATTATCGTCACTGACGCGGCTGCCTCCAAAGTCGCCGAACTACTCAACGAAGAGAGTGAAGGAAGCGAATCCCTCTTCCTGCGCATCGCAGTAAAGCCAGGAGGCTGCTCAGGTTTTTCATATGACATGTTCTTCGACTCTGAGGTCCAAGAGGATGATACCGTTGCTGACTTCAGTGGAGTAAAGGTCGCCATCGACGCGGCGTCGCTCCCCCTCATTAAGGGCTCGACCCTCGAATACAAAGATGGACTTCAAGGAGCAGGATTCCACATCACAAATCCAAATGCGACCCGTACCTGTGGTTGCGGATCTTCATTCTCCTAAAGAGATCTATTCGATAAAGTGAGCGCTTTGGAAGGCGCAAGGCCTAGCGTTGGTGCCTTCCAAAGCGATATCCGACGCTCCGCACGGTCTCAATCATTGACTCGTGCTGTTCCCCTAACTTCGCTCGCAACCTTCTAACGTGCACGTCCACCGTTCGTGCGCCGCCGTAGTATTCATAGCCCCACACTCGCGATAAGAGCGTCTCACGATCAAATACCCGTCCCGGATGCGACGCCAAAAAGGTCAGTAGCTGATACTCCATATACGTTAGGTCCAGCGCACGAGAGGCAACCGTGGCTTGATAGGTCTCCAGATTGATCTTAAGTGGACCGTACTCAATAACTTCTTGGACTAATCCCCTACCAGTTCTGAAAAATAGCCTCTGTAGGCGTACGTGAAACTCTTTTGTGTCGAGGGGAAGTGTCACGAAGTCGTCGAACAGATCTTCACGCAACTCAAGCTTATCGAGCATCGATCTCTCGATGACGAGTAGCAGAGGGGTAATCTGCCTCTCCTTCGTCCTCAAATGGCGACAGACAAAAAACGCATCTTCAAGACTCTGATCTGCACAGACTATTGCGCCGGACCAACCCTCCGAAGGTTCAAGCGAAGAGACTCTCGCGATGAGCGAGATTGGAGTGAAGGGATACCCAAACTCTTCCAATGCTTTGGCCACGTGAAAGGGAGCCTTTTCCGGATACAAAATAAGTGGCTCCACTACAACCTCTCAAGGTATCGGTCGATCTCAAATTGCGAGACGTGAGTCTTGTAGCCAGACCACTCGTCTCGCTTATTTCTAATGAACCATTCGAAGACGTGCTCACCCAAGATCTCACGCATCAAGGTTGAGCGTTCCATCTCTTTAACCGCCTCATCTAAGTTTCCCGGTAGCGAGAGAATTCCATACTTTTCGACCTCTTCTGGAGAGAGCTTGTACAAATTCTCTTGAACCTCTGATGGCAATTCATATCCATTTTCAATGCCGTCAAGACCTGCACCTAAGATCGCCGCGAAGCCTAGATATGGATTAACGCCTGGATCGATAGCTCGGTACTCGAATCTAGTAGAGTCAGGGTTATTGGACTTTGGCTTCGGAACTCGAACGAGTGCAGAACGATTATTTTGCGCCCACGAAACGTAAGTAGGAGCCTCATAGCCCACAACCAATCTCTTATAAGAGTTGACCCACTGATTGGTAATAGCCGTCATAGCTGGTGCATTGTGAAGCACACCTGCAATAAAGCGCCTTGCAACCTCTGAAAGTTGATACGGATCCTCTTCGTCGTAGAACGCATTGGAATTTCCCTTGAAGAGTGAAAAGTGGGTGTGCATACCGGAACCCTGTACGCCAGATATCGGCTTTGGCATGAAGGAAGCGAGGATGCCGTGGGCAGCCGCTATCTCTTTGATGATAACACGAGCGGTCATCACGTTATCGGCCATCGAGAGCGCATCGGTGTACCGAAGGTCAATTTCATGTTGACTAGGGGCATCTTCGTGCTGGGAGTACTCAACTGGAATTCCCATATCCTCTAGGGCGAGGACTGTCTTTTTTCGAATCTGAGACGGGAGATTCGCGACCGTCAACTCGAAGTAAGACCCATTATCGAGTGGTACTGGGCCATCTTTGATATGGGTATCGAAGTAAAAGTATTCGATTTCAGGCGCCGCAAAAAATGTATATCCCAATTTGTGGGCTCTATCCAATGCCCGACGCAACGTATTTCGAGGACATCCTTCAAATGGAGTTAGATCAAGGTTGTAAATGTCACAGAAGACAGACGCAACAGATGGATCTGACGGCATGAGAGTAAACGTCGTAGGATCTGGTAAAGCTATCACGTCGCTCTCTTGGATTCGCGAGAAACCGTCGATCGCTGATCCGTCGAAGGTCATCCCATCCTGCAAAGCATTTTCAAGTTCAGCAGGCGTAATTTGAAAGCTCTTGGGAGTTCCAAGGATATCGGAAAACCACAGTTGAATGAAGTTGACTTTACGCTCTTCAACGGTCTTTAGAACGTAACCGATCTTTGAACTTTTTTCAGATGATGATTCCACACTATTCTTCCTAGTAGCAGAAGGTGGAGAATCGAACCAACTTGGGTGTCATAAGAGCTCAATTTAACCAATTATTTACAATAGCGCTCTGTTAAGGATGCTTTTCGATTTGAACCTAGTTACGGAGTTCGATGGTGATGCGTCCGCGCCCAGATGCCTTAATATCGAGAAGGGCGAGGTCAGCTGAGCGGGTCATCTCATCAACGGACGATGGTCGAGCCGATATCGTGGCTCCACAGCTCACAGAGGTTACGTCCATAGCTCTATCGAATATTCTCTTCGCAATCAACTCCGCATCTTGCGCGGTCTTAGTTATACAGAAGAAGCCGAATTCGTCCCCGCCTAGGCGATAGCAGAGATCTTCGCGCCGTACCGATCGCACAATGCTAAGTGCTACTCCTTTTAGGATCTCATCGCCGTGGCTATGGCCCTCGCTATCGTTTATCGCCTTGAAGTTATCGAGATCGATCACGCCTACAACTACGCAGTTATTGCTCCTTCGGGCACGCTCAAGCTCACGCGCAATCAACAGCGACCAACCGTGGCGGTTGAGCACCCCAGTCAATGAGTCGCGTATTGCCATCGACCGCTTGAGGTGCATTAGATAACCACTGGTGACTGCGGCGACAATAACCGTGGAGGTCGTCAAAATCCAATCTCCGATGGGGGCCGACGGTTGAACGCCATACCGAAGTGCAACCGAGTACGAAATGAGTATGAGCAGAATCTGACCTATCGATTCGACAATACTGAGATACGAGAAGGTGTAGATGGCGATCCAAATGTAAAAGACGACCGCGAGTTCACCAGGATCCTGCGAACCAAACAAGTAAAGCTGGTAACTGGTGACGATTACGGCGACAGCGAGTGAGAGATCGGTAAAGACACGGCTTTCAGTCTTCAAAATCAAACGAAGTAGACCGAGTAAGAGTAGAGCTAGATCAAGGAGGTAAACATAGCTTTGATTTTGGACCCCATCCAAAAGAGACACGACCAAAGCGACTATAGAACCGAGGATAAGTGGAACTCCTAGACGGCTCTTGTTACTCTTTAGATTTATCGGCGGAGCAAACGGCGATGTAACAAACCAACCCCAGAAGTCACTATTTGGACGTCTGAGCCGCTGGCCTATTTCAACACCCCTATCGTTACCCACTTTCAAAGTAAACCAACCTAGTCAGCCGCTACATCGCGGACACCATCGGTAGCTGAAAGATAGCTACGCTAAGCCTATAAAGTTATCATAACGATCGAAGATGTCGATAGCGTATTTCAAGCCATCGACAAACTCTCACCTAAAAGATTGAGTCACGCATTTGAAGACAAGTTCTAACTCCAAATCCCTAAGTGTCGGAATCTGCCAGATTAATCCGACCGTTGGTGATATCTACGGCAATGTCGAAAAAATAGTTGAGGCAATTCTCGAAGTACAACGAGGTGGTGCACAGGTTGCGATCTTACCTGAGTTAGCTCTTTCAGGATACCCGCCAGAGGACCTGCTCCTAAAACCCAACTTCATCCGTGAATGTGCAGTCGCGATCGACGAAATCGCGAGAAGAACCCCAGATATATGTTCGATCGTTGGATATCCCGAGGGCGATCTAGGCCTATTCAACTCTGCCGCGATCATCAATGGTGGCAAAGTGGTGGCAAAGTATCGAAAGCGCCTCCTTCCCAATTACGGCGTCTTTGACGAACTTCGATACTTTACTCCTGGAGATGGAGACGTAGAGATCTTTCAACTAGGAGATATCCGCTTTGGAGTGTCAATTTGCGAAGACATTTGGAGTCCTAGTGGGCCATGTGCAATCGCATCCGCCCAAGGTGCCGAGGTTATCTTCAATTTGAACGCTTCACCGTATTCGGTTGGGAGAAAATGGGATCGTTATCTCATGCTCTCAACTCGATCAAGTGATTTTTCGATACCGATCGTCTATACGAATCTCGTTGGTGGACAGGACGAGTTAGTCTTCGACGGGGGATCGATGGTCTTTGGAAGCGATGGCGGACTCCTATCCTCCCTCGAGACCTTCAAGACCAAAAACGCCGTGGTAACCCTCGACTTAGATCGCCAGATTCGCGATCACCAACTCGATCCAAGGGGTACAAAGAAGACAACCCCTCAAAACGTCATCGATATCGGGGAATTACAAAAATTTGAAAAAGTTTCAAGAGAGATCCCATTCGACGTGGAATTCCTACATCATCCCATGATCAGCTCCAACCAACATTGGCTGGAAAGAGTGGACTCGTATCACCTTTCGCAAATTCTCAATGCCCTCACCATTGGTATCTCAGACTACGTATCCAAAAATGGCTTCGAAAAAGTCGTCATCGGACTTTCGGGGGGAATCGACTCCGCCCTATGCGCCGCGATCTGTTCAATAGCGCTTGGTCCACAAAACGTAACTGGGATCGCAATGCCCTCTATCTACAACCCCGAGTCCTCTCAAAGCGATGCATACGAACTTGCGAAGAACTTAGGAATCAACTATCACGTTCTTCCAATAATCGACGTTCACGACTCGATCAGGAGCGCATTAACGCCTGTCCTTGGTGGCCCCCCACAAGGCCTCACTGATGAAAATCTTCAAAGTCGGATCCGCGGACTTTCACTCATGGCCTTTTCAAATGCAACGGGCGCTCTCCTAGTGGCTACTGGGAACAAATCTGAAGTTGCGACTGGCTATTCAACCCTTTATGGCGATAGCGCAGGGGGCTTCGCGCTGATTAAGGATCTACCCAAACTTCTTGTATACAAGATCTCTAGATATATAAACGAAGTCCACTTCAAAAGCGAAGTCATTCCAGCAAGTATCATTCAAAAGGCTCCTTCGGCCGAGTTGAGATTGGACCAAAAGGACGAAGATTCCCTACCGCCCTATGAAATCCTCGATCCAATCGTCGTAGGCCTAATTGAAATGGACTTGACCCCCTCAGACTTGGCCGACGAGGACGAGGAGCTCGAGGAGACAGCGGTTAGGGTTGCCAACTTGATCGATCGCAACGAATACAAACGGCGACAGAGCGCGCCAGGGGTTCGAATTACCCCAAGAGCCTTTGGGAAAGATCGTCGAATGCCGATAACCAACCAGTATCGTCCGATCTAATAAAACTGCTTTTTGAAATTTTCACCCCATTAGGCAATTACCGGAGGTACCCTCGCGTAATTGCATTGATGGATTTTTACTATTAGTAACTACAATCACTAAATACATTCAATTTCATGGGGAATCACTCAACCGTTTCGCGGGTTTTGGTAGATATCACCGACAAGTTACAACCATAGAAGGTGGGTGAAGTGGCGAAGGATCGAATCGATAAAGAGGAAGAGGATCTTGTACGTCTTTATCTAAGTGATATTGGACAGTACCCACTTCTCAACAAAGACGGCGAAATCGAACTCGCAAAGCGAATCGAGGCTGGCGCCAAGGCCGAAAAAGAACTCACAAGCAAGGGGCGAGCAATCGATCCTGAGCGCAAGGCCAAACTTCGCTACTCAATACGCGAAGGTGAAGAGGCGAAGATGCGTTTCATACAGTCGAACCTCCGTTTGGTCGTCTCCATTGCTAAAAAGTACCAAGCTTCGGGCCTACCACTTCTTGACTTGATTCAGGAGGGAAACCTTGGCCTCATCCACGCCGTAGATAAGTTCGACTGGCGCAAGGGATTCAAGTTTTCAACGTACGCAACTTGGTGGATCAGACAAGCCATAACGAGGGGTATTGCCAATACCGGTCGTACGATTCGACTTCCAGTGCACGCTGGAGACACGCTTTCTAGGGTTCAAAAGGCTGCGGCCCGCTTCGAACTCCTCCACGGACGTCAACCAAACCTCGAAGAACTCTCTCGTGAGGTCGAGATTGACCAGTCCAAACTTGCTGATGCAATGAAGTTCCGCGCCGAACCCGTCTCCCTAAGCGAGCCCCTTCGTGACGATGGAGATGCTGAGTTAGGGGATGTCGTAGAAGATAGGGCTGCCGCTTCACCATTCGACGTCGCTGCAACATCTATGCTTCCAGTCGAAATTGGTCGCCTACTAGCACCCCTCGACGATCGCGAACGCGAGATTCTTCGCCTCAGATTTGGTCTTGATCGTGGCGAGGCCAGAACTCTCGAAGAGGTTGGGGAGCACTTCAACTTGACTAGGGAACGTATCCGTCAGATCGAGGCGCGAGCGATGTCTAAGTTACGACATCCATCGTCAGATACCGGGGCTAGAGACCTTTTGGCCCTATAACTTCTCCCATGGGAGTAGATCAACGTTTTGAACTTGGGGATCCATAGCCACGTCGGCTAAGTATCCCCAAAAGCTTTTAAAAGTCGGGGTCACCTGGCAACACGATCCTCGAGCCATTACCCTCTGAGATCATTCTCGGAGCGACCCTTACAACTTCACGATCTGTATTCAAATATGCAAAGAGGGCATCGGCCGTTTCGAAACGAGAGATAGCCTCCAAGTTCTTCCTAGTGGGAAGGACTAATTCAAATTCCCCATGGTGGTGGCGTTCAAGGGCATCTTGGGGTGAAATCCACGTACTTTCGACCGTCTCAGAGTTGTCATGTTCACCCAACTGCCCTATCGGTGCACTAGCAATAAAAAATCGGGTGTCGTAGCGACGCGGCGCACCCTCGGGCGTAATCCAATGGGCAAAGTAGGACAGATCGGCTGCGCTAACCACAAGGGATTCCCTCTCCAAAATATCCTTGAAGGTCACCTCACCTCGGTTCAGCTGGGCGCGAAGGCTTGCTAAGCGCTCCGTATCCCCATCGATCTCTGAAGGTGTACTTCCACCGTTCTTAGCGAGCATGATTCCAGACTCTTCAAAGCACTCCCTCACTGCAGCGACCCAGAAGCGAAGACCACCTTCAGTAATGCCAAGAGTAGCGCTAGCTTCCCGGTCATCACCGATAATTAGAGATTGATCCTTTACCACTTGGCCATCGCCTGCATCGACAGCGCCACCTGGGAAGACATAGGCTCCACCGACAAAGTCGAGTTGGAGGTTGCGCTTGAGCATAAATACTTCGATACCACCTTCGGGGGCATCTTTAACGAGCATGATCGTTGCGGCTTCTCTAGGTGTTATCACCTAATAGATCCTAGCTAGCTTCCCTCCCGTAGTTAGGGAGCAAACGATCTTCAGGCCAGAAAAGCTTGGACGGTTTTGGCAAAAGCTACAGGCTTTAGAAATGGCCAGCCGTGGTTGGCATCGACCACTATCGAAGTGGCGCCAAGTTCACTCGTCATCTCTTCAAAGAGGTCGCGCGTTACGACGACGTCTCTGGAACCCCATATGGTCAGAACCTCGATTTTGGACTCCTTGACTCGCTGCATTGCTGGACGAATGTCTGAATTGCGCGCTATCAAGGCACACTCGATAGTCCGTTGTGGAGACTTCAATATCTCGCCAATGCCATCAAAAAGGGCGGAAAATATCTGTGGCGAGACCAGTAAGCTCCTGGCGCCATCCTGTATGAATGCCCCGCTCCAGTCAATGATCGTTCGGCTCTTGACCGAGAGTGACTTATCCTTGCTCCAAGTCGGATGGCCGATAGCATTCACTAAAACTAGTTTCTCGATGCGATCGCAAAGCTTCGAAGCCGCCTCGATTGCGATCGCTCCACCGAGAGAGTGGCCGATTAGGTCGAAGCTTGCCTCACCAAATGCCTCACTTGCCACCATCGAAAGGGCATCAACGTAAGTTTCGAAACAAGCTTTAGTTGAATTCGGAATTGCGGCGTAGAGATCGGGGATCACGACATTGTGGCCGTGCTTCGAGAACTCGACTGCTACTTGACGATACGTAGCGGGCTTTAGCGCCCAACCGGGAACGACCATAAGGTTTTTACCGGTGCCACATTGGAGGTGATGACCGCCAAGTTTTTCAATCGCCAAATCGTGCGGCTGACTAGGCGTAGCGGACATATTGCACCTCCCTCGACGAAACACAGAGTCGATCTTTTTGTTTATCGACTCCGTTTGTAATTTTGGTAACAAAAATGTTACAGGAATCCTTCTCAACAACCTCAAGATATCCAAATAGCTAAAAAGAAAGACGATCCATCACATCAGCTATCAGGTAATATCGCCCCATCTCGAAGCTTGGTGATCATTTAATGTAAACTCGTGTGTATAAGTTGACTCACACCCGTGATTGTCTGTTAAGTTCTGGAGAGCAAATAAGAATGGCTCAGGCCTCAAGCAGAGGCGGGCAAAGGCCCGTAAATCGAAATAGAACGTCAGCTCAAAATGTGCCACAACGAGGTGGGCAGGGCAATAACAGAGGAGCAGGTAGCACTAACCGTAAGGTGACTGCAGCTAAAAAGTCTGGCTCTAACCGTGGCCTGCTGTGGGTAACGGCTTCATTCGTAGTCGTAGCAGCCATCATTGCCACCTTCGTAATAATCAAGGCTAATAAGTCAAGTGGCTCAGCCCAAGCAACGAACTTAGCTCCTGCATCCGTCGTTAACGCGGTCACAAACGTACCTGATGCTCTCCTCGCATCAGCGACCGTTCCGACAAGTTCGATACCTTTACCAGTTGCAGTCAAGAACACTCCCGTTTTAACCAATAATTCGAAGCCGGTTGTTCTATACATGGGAGCCGACTACTGCCCATATTGTGCAGCACAGCGCTGGCCGCTCATAGTAGCGCTATCGAAGTTCGGAACCTTCACGAACCTTCACACGACTGCGTCGTCATCGACAGACGCGTACCCCAACACCCAGACCTTCTCCTTCTACGGATCGTCTTATAAGTCCAACTACATCGACTTCCAGTCGGTTGAGATGCAAACCAATGTTGCATCGAGTGCAGGTGGGTATACGACCCTTCAAAATCCAAATGCAACACAACAGAAGCTTTTCGCTAAGTACGATCAGCCACCATATGCAGCTACCGCAACGGGTATTCCATTTATTGACTTTGGAAATCAATACATCGAGAGCGGTCCTGCCTACTCTCCCCAGATCCTTCAAGGTCTCTCTCGGGCATCGATTGCAGGTAGCCTTACGATTTCGGGGGCAGTAACGAGTCAGGCCATCCTCGCATCGGCAAACCTCATAATCTCCACCATCTGTAAGATCGACCATAACCAACCAGGTTCTGTTTGCACATCTCCAGCAGTAGTGGCCGCACAAAAGGCGTACTAACTCCGTGATCGAAAGCCACGAATCTTCGCTCTTAGCAGCTACCAGTCAACAGGTAACGATCGTGGCTGGAAAAGGTGGGGTTGGAAAGTCAACTGTATCCGTCGCTAGCGCATTAGCAAATGCCCGTGCTGGAAGATCCGTTATCCTTCTTTCGACAGACATCTCTACGATCACCGCAAATGCTGAAAAGGAGATCACTGCTCGAGAGGAGTATGCAACTAACACTCCGGTCTTTCAACTCCTTAAAGCTGAAGAGATCTTAATCGAATATCTTGAGACTCATGGATTAGCTTCTCTCGGCAAACGCCTGATCTCTACCGGTGTTATATCAGTAATAGCAACAGCAGTTCCTGGCATTCGGGAGCTTTTGATCCTTGCAAAGATCAAACAGCTTGCTCAAAGCGGACAATACGAACGTATCATCTTTGACGCACCGGCATCGGGCCACCTCATGACCTTGCTATCATCGCCAACGGGCTTGAAGGACATCGCAAAAGTTGGACTACTAAAGAGCCAATCTGACGAGGTTGAAGAGTTACTAAACGATCGAGGACGAAGTGGCCTCACGATAGTGACACTTCCCGAAGAGACACCGGTGTCTGAAAGCATTGAGACGATCGCAAAGATTCGAGAGCTAAAGTCGATCGCTGTAAACGCTCTGGTTGTAAATCAGCGAATCACTGCACCTAAACTCTCGGCATCTGGTTTGGCGGCGATAATAGAATCAGGAGACTCATCTCCTTCAGTCAAGGCCTATGAGTACGTTACAGCCCGTGAGAAGATCGCAGATGCGGAGATCTCTCGACTTATCCACGGCATCTCAGACGTGGAAATACTAGAGCTTCCTTATCTCTTTCAATCGAACCTTTCCATATCTGACCTTGAAGGTCTGAAGATTAGAGAGATCATCAGAGAGGGAAATCTACGATGACAAAAGAGAGCGTACTCGATATCCTTCACACAAAATCTGTCGTTATCTTGACCGGTCCGGGCGGGGTTGGAAAAACATCGTGCGCTGCCTCGATTGCGATAGGTGCCGCCCTAAGTGGTATTAATACTGCTGTAGTGACCATCGATCCCGCAAGGCGGCTAGCCAATGCTCTAGGGCTAGAGACGATCGGAAACGATCCAGTCGAGATTCCCATGGGAAGTGCTGGCTCGCTTCATGCGGTCATGCTCGATGCAGACGCAACGTTTGATGCTTTGATTCGAAAGTACGCGAAGAGTGAAGCCCAAGTAGAGGCGATTCTAGCAAACAAGGTATATCAAAACCTCACTCAGTACCTTTCTGGAATTCAAGAGTACATGGCCATGGAGAAGATCTTCGAACTCCATAACGACCCTCGCTTCGATCTCTTGATAGTCGATACACCGCCAAGCGCAAATGCCCTTGACTTCCTCGATGCACCTAGACGCTTGGTGAGCTTCCTTGATAACAAAGTCTTTCGCATCATCATGTCGCCATCGTCAACTTTCCTAAAGCCCCTATCTTTCGCCACGCGTGCTGTACTAAAGACCATATCAAGGGTCGTTGGTGCCGAGATCGTAGATGAAGCAGTTGCGTTCTTCAAAGACTTCGAAGGGATGGAGGATGGATTTAGGTCTCGCGCCGTCGAGGTCGGCGATCTACTTCAATCCGAAAAGACCACCTTTTTCCTTGTCACCTCTCCCAGGACCAACACGATCATCGATGCCAAGGACTTTGGTGAAAAGCTTCTCAGCTACGGCTTCTCGATCGCAAGAATAATCTCAAATCGAGAGGTTCCTCTCTTTATTGGAGATGATCACAACAGTGGTGTACTAGACGACCTCGTCCCATCAGATCTCGATATTTTGAGTGAAAACTTAACCAAGATCGAGCTATTGAGGGGTGTCGAGCAAAAAGATATAGATGACATGACCCGCGGACTAAAGGCAGATGGATTGATCCACGTCGCCGATAACGGCAACGGACTAACCTCAATTGAAGACCTCGCACGCCTCGCGAGCTCGATAATATCGTCGAATTAATGTTCTCCCCGTCCAAATAGTAGGATGTATCCCATGTCAACGATTTACCTAGTGTGCGACTCAGAAGCAGTGAAAGATGAACTCAGCATGGCCCTTGACTTTGTTGCATCCAAACTGGTCTGGTTCGATAGTGCACAAACCTTTATCAAGCAGTGCGGTAGGGTAACTCCCGACCTCGCAGTTCTCGATATGCAAATTGGTAATATGGGCGCGATGGCGGCGATTCACGAACTTCACCTCGAAGAGTCCGGCGGGAGAATGAATCGCGTACCAACGATCGCCATCCTTGATCGTCGCGCAGATGTCTTCCTTGTTCGAAGGACGATGGTTGAGGGGTTTGTAATAAAACCATTTAACTCAAGGAAGCTGATCGACGCTGCACGCGCAGTCCTCGACGGAGGTACCTACGAGGACACGTCGTATGCACCACTCGAAAATGCGTAATCGATAGGTCACCAAATAGAAGAGACTTCATTTAGAATAAACTGAAGTGTCTTCACTACGGGAAGTAGCGCAGCTTGGCAGCGCGCAGCGTTCGGGACGCTGAGGCCGGGGGTTCAAATCCCCCCTTCCCGACCAACAATTTGAATCTGAAGCCACTGAGCCAAATAGCTCGGTGGCTTTTTTTATTCATCATTAGCAAGCCAAACGCAAAGGAGAACTCTACTGATCTATGGAACTTGTCAACTAGCTGATTCTTCGAACTGAATCATAATTTGAATCTCATACTCCAAAACCGCCTCTTTCTGTTGACGATTGAATTCATTTAAAGAACTCGATGCGTACCTCTCCTATGGTGGTGAAATTCCCGTTTACAGGCAAATTCCAGTTCAGTAATACTCATAGTTCGACACCCTGCAAAAAGAACACCTACGAGAGCGACAATACGGATTTAGAAGACCTCCCACTGCCCAGAAGGCTCGACGGGTGCTCCAGTACAGTGAGTTCACCTCAATAGTCTGACTCTTTATCGATGTGGACCTTCTCTGGTGAACGATACTTCTAAAATCAAATCCCCATCACGTGACCGGTGAGATGTTATGTTTCGCTGACGGTAATGGGTATCTCGAAAAACTATTTCGTAAATAGGACCACCCTTTGCAAGATTGATCTTCATCTCATACGAATAATCTCCAAACATTGTCTTCTTATGATCAAATTATGTCTTCCTATGAACTAGGTGGCGATAGGTCTACGGCACGTAACCAATCGTTTAGACAAAAGGTCTAAGCTAAAATTCACGACCTAAAAAATAGGGTTTCCAAAGCGTTTTATCCACTACCAAAGTGGAGCTAAAAGCCAGAAAGGTGCGTTTTATGCAACTGGGAATGATCGGACTCGGCCGCATGGGTGCAAATTTGGTCCGCAGGCTCATGGCAAATGGCCACGAGACCGTAGTCTACGACGTTAGCAAAGAGGCAGTCGCAACCCTTGAGGCCGAAGGGTCAACTGGCGCATCTTCTATCAAAGATTTTGTTGAAAAACTCTCTAAACCTCGCGCCGCGTGGATTATGGTTCCTGCTGGCGAGATAACCACTTCTACCGTCAACGAACTCGCAGAGTATATGGAAGAGGGCGACATCATCATCGACGGTGGAAACTCCTACTACCGAGACGACATCAACAGGGCTAACAAATTAAGAGAGAAGGGAATCTCCTACGTAGACGTCGGAACGAGTGGCGGCGTGTGGGGCCTCGAGCGAGGCTATTGTCTCATGGTTGGTGGAGATAAGGCAATCGTTGATCACCTTTCGCCAATCTTTTCTACAATTGCTCCTGGCCTAGAGGCGGCCCCTCGCACGCCGAATCGAAGTGGCGAGGTGGAGAACTTTGAGACTGGGTGGTACCACTGCGGACCAAACGGTGCGGGCCACTTTGTGAAGATGGTGCACAACGGTATCGAGTATGGACTCATGGCGGCATACGCAGAAGGTTTCAATATCCTAAAGAACGCAAATATTGGATCGGCCACACGCGAGAACGACGCCGAAACCGCCCCCCTTACCCACCCTGAGTACTACCAATTCGACTTGGATATCGCCGCGATTTCAGAGCTTTGGAGAAGAGGAAGCGTCGTTGCCTCTTGGCTCCTCGACCTAACAGCCATCGCACTCGTCGATTCTCCTGATCTCAGTGAATTTGGCGGACGTGTATCCGACTCTGGCGAAGGTCGATGGACTGCACTTGCCGCAGTTGAAGAGGGTGTTCCGGCCCCAGTCCTAACCGCATCACTTTATTCAAGATTTGCCTCGCGCGATCTCGATAAGTACGGAAACCAGATCTTGAGCGCAATGCGCAAGGGCTTTGGCGGCCACCACGAGAAGAAGGATTAATATCTTGTCGAGCAGTAGCGCTCCAACTAAGCGAGTATTTCTATTCGATATCGATGGTACCTTGCTCATCTCAGATGGAGCAGGATCATCTTCATGGACCCTCGCCTTTGAAGAGTTGTACCAGATATCCGCAGATATCTTTCAATACACCGACACAGGCATGACAGATCAAGCCATCGCTAAGCACACCTTCGAAGCTACGATGAAGAGGCCTGCGACTGACGCCGAACTCAAAGAGCTCATTGAAGTTAGACTACGCCACCTCCGTGAGACCATCAATGCATCTGCGCACTTTGAAGTGCTCAGCGGCGTTTTCGAGTTACTCACTAAGTTGAAAGCGTCAGGAGCGATCCTTGGCGTTGTAACTGGAAACCTTCAAGAGGCTGCTGAGATGAAGCTCGAGAAAGCTTCCCTAGCGGACTTCTTCACCTTCGGAGGGTACGGCTCTGACGCCTTTGAGCGTGTTGACTTGACGCAAAACGCAATCGATCGATGCCGCAACATCCACGGTTTCGATCTCCCATTAGAAGACTTCGTTGCCATTGGCGATACTCCAAATGATATAAAAGCCGCCCACGGTTGTGCAATACAGTGCGTTGGAGTAGGAACACATAAGTACAAGCGCGAAGAGTTAGCAGCTGCAGGCGCTGACTTTGCCATTGAAAATCTAAAAGATGGCCTTCCGATGTTTGGAATCGATCTGTAACAGATAGATGAGTAAAGGGGATCAGTTGCAAAGCGAATTACTCGGAGTTGACATTGGAGGCACCCAATTTCGTATGGGATTCGTCTCGCAAGATGGGAGCGTAACAGGCCACAAGTCTCTTCCAACGCCATCATTTTCGACGTCATTCGAGGCGTTTACAGATCTACGTCAGTTGATTGACCCTGAGCGAAGGGCAAAGAGGCTGGTGGTAGGTGTTCCAGGTGTAGTCGACTACAAAGAACAGCGACTCATCTACGCCCCCAACATCCCACAGAACTTCGTTCCAGAGCTAAATTCAA
>JAKAZZ010000084.1 GCA_021826315.1 Actinomycetes bacterium | reverse complement strand
GAATGTGGTTGGCTAAGACGATCTTTAACGACTTTTTTTATGGCCGTGATAGCGCATTTCAGTGGTGGACCGCGATTTCGCCTAACCTTGGGTGCGAACCCACCCTCGATCCTCAATGCCCCTATCAGGCAAACTTGCTAGGACGCAACGACGGACTGATCTACTACGACTCGAACTACCAGCTAAATGGTAACCAAAACCTGTACTTGACAAAGCGCTACTACGTCCTCGGAAATTATTCAAAGTTTTTTCAAGTGGGTTCTATTTTGCATCCAGTCACCGGTCTTCCAAGTGGTGTTGAAGCATTGGCTACCGAGAAGGACGGCTCCTTTGCAATCGTAATCACCGATGACCGTCCTCCGTCCTCTCCGCCAATTCATCTTTCGATCTTGGTACCCTCTAAGCTCCAATTTTTTAAAGTAACAAGAGACTTGCTAACGAATGCGACAACCAACTGGGGAAAGGTCCCCGGAGTTACAACCGACCACAATATTATTCAGTTGATTTCCTATCCTCAGAGTGTCTCGTCAGTCGCTGTTTCTCCGAGTCAGGTTCGCTAGCCGCGGTATTTTTATTGCCTCTCCAAGATTCCCTCGGAAATATTTGATTTAAAGTGTGAATTGTCTGATTTAGGCAAGTGTCACCGAAGGTGCCCCGCATTAGTGGGTTATAGATTTCACGTGACGTGCCGCGGTCGGCTCATCTACGATAAGGTAACGGTTGTGTTTAGAGGTGTCGTTTAAAACTCAGGTGGGAGGCGTTTTGAACTCGCAAGATGTGGCGGTAGAGCGACAGCGATATGCCGTGGTGATGGCGGCTGGAATTGGTTCGAGGATGAAGTCCTCTAGGCCAAAGCCGTTGATTCGTATCTGCGGCAAGCCAATGATCGTTCATATCTTGGAGGCATTGGCCGAAGCAGACGTTCTCGACGTCGTAATTGTCGTGGGTCACAAAGCCGACGTTGTTCAAGAGCAAGTGACAAAATTTGCGCCGACCAAGATGCGGATCAGCTTCGTAACACAACAGGTTCAGCGGGGTACTGGTGATGCAGTACTGGTCTCAATGACGGCTCTTCCCGATCCGCTGAAGTTCAAAGGTTCTCAGCCGTCCGTGATTATTTTGCCAGGTGATGCGCCACTCATCAGAGGTGAAACGATTGCCAGAATGCTCTCGGAACACGAAGAGGATCGTCGAGCACTCACAGTTGCCTTCGGACAATTGGATGACCCCGCAGGTTACGGCAGGCTCGTATTTGATAAGAATGGCAATATAAAAAAGATCGTGGAGGAAAAGGACGCCTCTGAGCTAGAGAGGGATGAACGTCGCATCAACTCGTCCTTCTACGTCTCCAACCTTGATGTACTGTTACCAGCGGTGCGTAGGCTTCAGCCACTCAATGCCCAGGGAGAGTACTACTTTACCGATGTCGTCGAAGTTCTGGCCTCCAGCGGTTACAAGGTGAGTGGCTTTGAGATCCTCGACTACTCCGAAGCCGGAGGAGTAAATGATCGCGCGCAACTGGCTCAAGCTGAAGTAGTTATGCGTGAGAGGATCAACGCTTCTTTTATGCTGAAGGGTGTCAACCTTGTCAATCCATCCTCGATCTATATCGATTCGACCGTAGAGATAGGGCAAGATACGACTCTCTGGCCCGGAACATCCCTTATTGGAAGGACGATCGTCGGCGACGGCGTGGAAATTGGCCCCGATGTTCGAGTTGCGAATTCGATCATCGGAGACAGAGCGAGGATCATAAGATCCGAACTCGAACGTTGTAGGGTCGGCGAAGGTGCGGTCGTCGGTCCATATGCAGTAATGAAGAGCGGGTCGTCGATAGGCGACTTTGGCGTGAGTGGATCTTTCGTAGTTTTGGAGCAGTAAAAGTGGAGTTAGTACCTCGTAAGCGTTTAGAGATCTACTCGGGTCGTAGTCACCCGCAATTGGCCGCAGAAGTAGCACTTCATCTAGATGTTCCGCTAGGAAGCGTAGACCTGAGGGAGTTTGCCGACGGTGAGATCTACTGTCGGTTTGGTGAATCAATTCGTGGCAAGGATATATTTATTATTCAGTCGCATGCTCGTCCAGTTAACTCTGCGATCTTTGAGCAGCTCAATATGATTGATGCCGCAAAGAGGGCATCTGCAAAGCGTATCACTGCCGTATGCCCGTACTACGGCTATTCCAGGCAGGATCGAAAGGCATCTGGCCGCGAGCCGATTACAGCCAAGCTCGTCGCGGACATATTGGCCACAGCGGGAGCGGACCGCATTATTACTCTTGACCTTCACTCCGGTCAGATCCAGGGATTTTTCGACGGACCCGTCGACCATTTGACTGCGATGCCTGTACTTATCGACTACCTCAGGGCTAACTGCACCCCGGATACGGTTATTGTCGCTCCCGATGCGGGACGCGTAAAGGTCGCTTCGCGATTTTCGCAATATCTAGATATGGAGTTGGCCTTCGTTCACAAGCGTCGTCCAAAGGGGCAAGCCAACGTGGTTGAAGCCCTAGACGTCGTTGGAGATGTCTCAGGTAAGCGATGCGTCATTATCGACGACATGATTGACACCGCTGGAACTATTTGTGCCGCGGCCGAACTTCTAATGAAGCAGGGTGCAGCTGAAGTTTGGGCGATGGCAACGCACGGAATCCTTTCGGATCCTGCAACCAAGCGTTTAAACGAATCATCTATCTCAAAGGTCGTAATCACGAACACTCTTCCGTTGCCACCTGAGAGAAAGATCGCGAAACTCGAGGTTCTGTCGGTTGCCTCGGTTATTGCAGCGGCAATCGGAGCTGTCTTCGAAGACTCGTCCGTCTCCGATATCTTTGGTGGCGAAAATCTCTCCTAGGTGAGGGATTATCGCCATATTGAATGAAGAGAGATCGAATGAAGCTATTATGCTGTTCTGAGTCACTTTTAGGGTCTTATTCAAAGACCAAAGTTTTTATCGCAAATAGGTTGGTGCCACGTGTCTGAGTTGCTTCTCAAAGCTGTAGTAGGAAGAGTTGAAGGAAGCCGGTCGTCTAGTCGCCTTCGCAACGAAGGGTTCGTACCTGCCTCCCTTTATGGAAAGGGATTGGAGCCAATCTCCCTTGCCGTTGACGCACGTGAGCTCAATGCCCTAGTAACCCACCGTAAGGTTGTGGGTTCTATCGTAGAGATCGACCTCGGCGGCGAGACCAAGGCTACCCTCGTCAAGGAGATTCAACGTCACCCAGTGCGTCGAAACCTACTTCACATTGACTTTCAATTACTCTCTGCCGACGAGCAGGTAACTGTAACAGTTGCACTTGCAGCTGGCGAGGGTGTAATCCTTCATGTAGCGCAAGTTGAACTGTCTGGTTCGACATCATCTATCCCAGCTTCCATTGAGGTAACGGCTGATCAGCTGGTCGACGGACAACTCCTTGCTTCAGGGCTAACACTCCCCAAGGACGTAAAGCTCGCAAGTGATCCTGACTCTGTCGTTGCAGTCACCTCCGAAGAGGTTGCAGGCGAATAAGGGAGTATTTTGCGGCACGTTAGGGTCGTTATGGGCCTCGGCAATCCGGGGCGTGAATTTGAAGGCACTCGCCACAACTTAGGGGCAGTCGCTGTAAAGATGGCTGCTGAAAAGCGGGGGTTGCGAATGGTACCCTCGCTTAGAAGCCATAGTCTCCTTGCAGAAGAGCAAGACATATCGCAGTTGATAGCGTTTGCCCTCCCACAGACCTTTATGAACGACTCCGGTCGTGCTTTAAGTGGGCTGAGCAAACGGTACAAGTTGAAGTCTCTCGAAGACTTGATAGTCGTTCATGACGAACTTGACTTACCTCCTGGCGTGGTGAAGGTAAAGCTAGGTGGAGGTGTGGCGGGTCATAGAGGCCTCACGTCTATTGTCGCATCTGCGAATTCGAATGACTTTGTGCGAGTGAGGATCGGAATCGGCCGACCCACAGGGGGCCACCAAGTTCGTGATTACGTCCTTGAGCGTCTCAAGCCGAGCGAGAAAGATGGATTGAACGTCGCCCTTGAGGTAGCGAGCGATGCGATAAACCTCATCCTTGATAAAGGCGTGGAAGTTGCGATGAACGAAATAAATGGCAACTAACGCTCTGATCAGTGACTGCATCGTAAAACATCTGAAGTCGCGCGGTGTTTTTTCATCGTTAAAGGCTTCTTCGCCAGTCGACTTCGCTGTTTCAGAAGGCGGGTTCCCCTTCGCTATTGATCATTTGGTAAGTAATTTGCCTACGAATGGTTCTCTAGTCGTCGTAGTTCCTACGCTTGCGGATGTTGAACATCTAGTCTTTGACCTAAGAGAGTTTTCGCATCGGTTTGACGTCCTGACCCTCCCGAGCTGGGATACACTTCCATTCGAGCGAGTCTCTCCCCGTTTTGAAGCAATGACCGCTCGGTCAAAGGCTATTTGGCACCTTTCAAATAGGGATCGAGGGGCACGGCCGCGGCCTTTAGTCGTCGTTGCAACCTCCCGTGGAGTAGCCCAGAAGGTCGAGTTAGATCAATATAAGTTTGATCCGATAGATATTCTTGTCGGCGGTGAGGTCGATCGTGACAAGCTGACTAGGGACCTTGCTGCATTTGGATTTACTAGGGTCTATCAGGTAGAGGGGCCGGGAGAGTTTTCGGTTCGAGGTTCAATAGTGGACGTGTTTCCGCCCGCTAGAGCTCTCCCGGTGAGGATCGACCTCTTCGGCGACGAGATCGATCGGTTGGTCGAATTTTCACTCGTGGATCAGTTGGCGATCAATACTATCGACTCTATAACTATCTTTCCGGTACGTGAAGTTCGACCAAGTTCGTCGATGCTTGATTCGTTGGTTGAGCGAATTGGCTCAAGTGAACATCTGCAACCTGTGCTTGAGCGCTTTCTAAACGAAGGTTTTTTCGAAGGTATGGAGTCATTTGTACCCTTCATCGATGATTTTCGAGATTCAATCTTTGACCTTTTGACGAGCGAAGATCTTGTTCTGATATCAGATCGGGCTCGAGTCGCCGAGCGAACGTTGGCAATTTTAGATGAAGAGAAGGCACTTATTGCTGCCTTGGCGCCTACCTGGCAGGTTGCAACTGAGGAGATCTCGCTCTATGTGGATTTGAATGAAGCATTAAATCGTAGCGATCTACAAGTTGTGGATCGCGTGATGACCTCCATGAAGGGGGAACTTGATCTTCCGTTCGTGTCAGCATCTCTTCCCGATCACCGCAGTGAGTCGATAGTAAATTCAATTCGAAGTGATCTAGCAGCCAAAGCACGTGTTTTAATCTCAACCGACGCTCCGTACTCGGCGAACAGGATTATCGCATCGTTAAAGGACGAAGGGGTTGGAGCATTTGCGATTCGTAACCGTAGCGACTTCGAAGCATTGATGAGCGGTTCCAAAAAGGGTGTAGGGGTCTACCTCAGCGAGCTTGAAGTTGGCTTTCGCTGTCACAGCGCATCATTGGTCGTCATGGGTACCGCCGATCTTGCTGGAAGAAGAGCTAAGCGCACCTCGATCTATGCGCAGGGAAGTGCTCGCAATACGACATCCTTCTTTGATGACCTCAAAGCCGGTGGCTATGTCGTACACGAGTTCCACGGTGTTGGACGTTATCTAGGTATTGTTCGAAGATCGATCGCCAACGTTGAGAGAGACTATCTCGAGATCGAGTATCGAGATAGTGGAAAGCTTTTTATCCCCACCGATCAGATGGGTGCCTTAACGCCATATAGCGGTGGCGAGAATCCTACTTTGAGCAGACTCGGCGGCTCTGACTGGCAAAAGACAAAGGCTAAGGTAAAGGCCTCTGTCGAAAGGGTTGCACAGGAGCTTGTGCTGCTCTATCAAAAGCGTCAAGCGAGCAAGGGCTTCGTATTCGCGCCCGATAACGAGTGGCAACGGGATATGGAAGATCAGTTCCCATTCACGTTGACCAGAGATCAAGCTAATGCGATAGAGATGGTCAAGGAAGATATGGAGTCGGAGAGGCCCATGGATCGGCTTATCTGCGGCGACGTCGGATTTGGCAAGACCGAGGTGGCGATACGTGCCGCCTTCAAGGCCACTCAATCGTCGAAACAGGTTGCAGTCCTAGTTCCAACCACCCTCCTTGCTCACCAGCACTACGTGACCTTTTCAGAGCGTTTTGCTCCTTTCCCCTTGAGGGTAGAGGTCGTGTCACGGTTTCAAAGCCCACAAGAGGTGAAAGAGACCCTCTCTGGATTGGCTAGAGGCGAAGTTGACGTTATCATAGGCACGCACCGTCTCCTCTCAAAGGATGTAAAGTTCGCAAACTTGGGTCTTCTTGTCGTCGATGAAGAGCAGCGCTTTGGCGTCAACCACAAAGAGTTGATTAAGTCGATATCGGTCAACGTTGACGTACTTACGATGAGCGCCACGCCTATTCCTCGAACCCTTGAAATGTCGCTTACCGGCCTCCGGGACCTATCGCTACTGACAACGCCGCCAGGGGCTCGTCAGCCGATCATGACCTATGTTGGCGGCTACGACGAAGGTGCAGTTGTCGAGGCAATTCGCCGAGAGCTGCTTCGAGAAGGGCAAGTTTTTTACGTCCACAACAGGGTGATGGACATCGATCAAGTGGCTATGCGCCTTGCAACGTTGGTCCCCGAAGCTAGGATTGCGGTAGCTCACGGGCAGATGGACGAAAATCTACTTGAGCGAATCGTCGATGACTTCTGGCGAGGAAATTACGACGTACTCGTCTGCACGACGATTATTGAGTCGGGCATAGATATGCCTACCGTCAACACGCTCGTAGTGAACCGTGCCGAAAGTCTTGGGCTAGGACAGCTCCATCAACTTCGTGGCCGCGTGGGTAGGGCTGGAATCAAGGCATATGCTTACCTCTTTCATACGCCCAATCGCAAGCTGACCGATGAGGCATACGAGAGGTTGAAGACCATCGGTGAAGCTGTTGAATTGGGATCAGGATTCAAGATCGCGATGCGCGACCTTGAGATTCGAGGTGCGGGAAGCCTCCTAGGACAGAGCCAGAGCGGCCATATCGCCGCAGTTGGATACGACCTTTACGTAAAATTAGTAAAGGAAGCTATCGATTTTCTAAATGGCGATGTTAATCCAGTGGTTCCCGAGTGCAGAATAGAGATTCCCATAAGTGCCTCTATACCACCCGGATACATTGAAAAAGAGGATTTGCGTCTAGAAGCATATAAAGAGTTGGCTGATTGCAGCAGTGATGAAGCGGTGGATAGCATCTTGTCCGGATTTGCAGATCGCTTTGGACCGACTCCCGAACCACTTACGGTTCTCGGCGAGATTACTAAGATCCGCAATCGAGCTTCGTCTCTAGGGCTCAGTGAACTCAAGGTGACAGTCAAGTCATCTTCATTTGACACCTCGCTGAGGATAGTCTTGGTGGGAGCAAGTATACCTGCAAGCGTTATGTCCAATTTGAAGCGCCGCTTTAGGGCTGTATCCTTTCGTGACAAGAGCTCGACACTTGATATCGATTGTGGTGCAGGCCATGAGATACTTGCGACGACAAAGGAGCTTCTGGACCTTATTATTAGTAGGTCGAAGTAGTTATCTTTTGGCGCGCGAAGTAGTCGTAGTCTTTGGGATTTATCGAGACGTATAACTGGAGTAAAAATGGAAGATTCAGAGAAGTACTACACGCCTTATGCCACATCCCTTGTCCGATTCCTAAGTGAGTCAGGATGGACGGTTGAAGAGGGTGAAGATACTTCTACCTGCATGGGTGGTGTTACGACCGAAAGTCTTGAACTTGGTTACGTTGTAACACTTTCGATCGAGAGCGATCAGGCGTTGGTATCGGTAGTCTTTGAAGTGCCTGTGGCGGAGAATCTGCACGTAGACCTTTTGAAGTTGCTCAATGAAATCAACAAGGGATCTATACCAGGTTCTGCCTCGTACCACTTTGAAGATTCAATGGTTGAGGTCTGCTCGAGCATGATGGTGGCCGGCATCGACGATCTTGACGACCCAGACGTCGAAGAGATCGCGGTAGAGACCTTTGCTCAGATCCATGAGATATTGATCGGCGTCTCGCTTGCTATACATATGGCGATAACTGAGCTTGCGAAGCACGGTGACTTCGCGGAGGCATTTGCAACATTTTCTTCCGCTATCGACACCTTTATTGCAGCTTTAGACCTCGAGTTAGACCCCGGAAACGGTTGATAGTAGAGTAGGTAAGCGAGATTTTCGATCCAAGCGCCTAGTTGGGAATTGGATCGGGCCTTTTCGATAATCCTCAATGTGTAATGGAAGCAGCGTAATTGTGAGAAGAGCGAAGTTGTCATTGTCAAGTAAGAAGATACTAAACCGATTGATTCCAGCAGTTGCCTTTCTTGGAGCATCCACATCGCTAGCGGCTTGTACATATTCGCCTGTCGCAGCACAGATTGGGGGCCAGACCATAACCCAATCTGAACTCAACACTGAGTTGAAGGCACTTTTGGGAAATAGTGCGTTTTTAAAGCAACTGACCTCGTCCTCCACCGGTTCTTCGGTGGAAAATCCACTTTCAGCCTCGCCAAAGTACGTCCTGTCGAC
>JAKAZZ010000083.1 GCA_021826315.1 Actinomycetes bacterium | reverse complement strand
GAGCATCTAGTAGTGGATCGGTACCATAGGCGGGAAGGATTGGAAGGATCTGATGGAATTTAGAGTAGAAGCGATCAAAGAGGGCGCCATCGTCTATCAAAGCCTTGTTGAAGCCAGTATCTAGAAGTACCCAACCGTCGATCGTTTCGATCAAAAGGGCGGGCACGGGTTCAACGAACCTCTCCTTTTGATCTATCCCGTGAATCGACCAAGCCTTTGGAAGCTCTTCCCAACCGAGGATGAGCATAATTATCTGTTTCACACTCGTCGGCGAATTAGCCATTGGTTCTAACTTCTACTTTGACCTTGGTAGATGACCTGCTCGAACTTGGCAAGCCAAGGTGTCACATATTACCCTTGTCGCGATAAGCGAAGTGATATCGGCATTGTCATAGGGCGGGGAGCACTCTACAACTTCAATTCCGGCAAGCTTCTCGGCACCGATGATCTGGATCATCTTTAGTACTTCGCGTGGAAGAAATTCACCTGGCTCTGGCCATCGGGTTCTCGGAACGAATGACGCATCTAGGCAATCAACATCGAATGAGAGCCAGACGGCTTCTGCATTGTCGAATACTACCTCTACTGCTGCATTTGCGGCTTCTACTACACCCATCTCGACGCAGTCGTTCACAGCCATAATTGTGGTCTGTCTTTCGCGTCCAGCAGCTACACCTGGCCTAATTGCCTGACTGAAGTGAATTCAATAGCATTGTAGGGCTGTGAGATTTGATCTTAGCTTAGCCAATCTAAGAACCCAACATAATGACAGAGGATCCACGCCCAAGGAGAACACGTTGGGTAGTTCCAAATATTTTCGGCTATCTGAATCGGGCAAGTTACTTCAATGGAAATATGTTCCATTTAGGACAAACGAACACAGTGGCATCGCGACCGTTTCTCCCGCTGCTATCTCTTCCCATCGTCGATCAACTTTGATCTGGTATGAAGTACATACCGGACACGGCCTCGTCGCGCTCTACTGTTTGGACTTACTTCGAAGTTGAAGCATCGTCTAGGTCAATTTGTGCGACCCTTGCGATTCTGATTAGGTCAGCATCGAAAGTTAACAATGAAGCTTCGTATCGGCTCGCTACTGAAGCGATCATGCAGTCGACCATGCCACGAGGCGTTATACCTGAGAGGCGACATTTACGGTAGAGTCTCGCGGCACCGTCGAAATCTATGGCTGCATCGAAACCTAGAAGATCGAATCTAAGTAGTAGGCGGCGTAAGTCATATTCATGCTGTTCGCTTCTTGCCCCAGCTATTATCTCCATCATTACTGGCTCTGTAACGACTAATGGACCGCTGTTGCTTACAAGGTCGGTAATTCGCAAATCAACCGAGCTTCCCGTAGCACGGTCGAATTCAATCCATGCTGATGTGTCAGCCAATATCATTGAGGCTTCGGTTCGACGTCTACTGGAATTTCACCGATAGCATTTGCACCGCGCATCGCGAGAGCTTCTTCCCGGGTCATAGGTTGTCCTGCCATCCACCGCAAAGCTAAATTGACCGCTTCGGTTTTAGTGTGGATTGCGTACCGATCCATGATGGCTTCGAGGTAAACACTCTCAATGTCAATATTGGTTCTGATCTTTGCCATACACTAACTATACACAAAGTATGTATAGTTAGTGTATTTTAAAAACGCTGTTTTTCGGGATCTAGATACGGTTGCTTGATTCGATACTCCCCTACCTGAGGTTAAGTGCCATACCTAAAATTGGCTTCACCCTCTCCGCCAAGAACGTTGTTGCTTCGCCTGATTTGTGTTTCCAAGAGGGCGAAGACAGAATAGGGATGAATAAGTATCCAGAGGAACTAGGTAGAAAAGTAGCAGCGGCTCTCTACTAGCTCGACAAGTCGAATCCGCTAATAGGAGGTGCTATTGCTAAGATTTAAATGAGATTACGGTATTAATCCAAACGTTTCTTTGCCAGTGGAATTCAGTGGGAAAAGCTAGAGCCGCTAACTCAAGTACGTCGATCAAAAAGATCAGGTACTAACTGGAAATTGACCATCGATGATAATGGGGCTAACACCTATACGTTCATCAAGAATATCTAGTGGCTCGCGGTTGCCACTTGACGATATCGACGCTGGGGCAAAGTCGTCAATTACCACAACGTCTTTGGATCGTAGGTTGGCCAAGGGTAACCTGTGGTTGCCGCCATCTCTAGCTATTGCTATTAGCTCTACTAGGTGCGATTTTGGAAAGAAACGAACTGTATGATCAGCCCTAATTGCGCTACTAGCGATACCAAAGACCAGATCCCGTAACTCTCCATAGCCCATTTACGCTAGCTTCTGGTGAGACTACCGAAGCTGAACGACTGAGTTTACGGACGATGGTACTTGGCAAGTTGCCACTACCGAATTACCTCAGGATTTCATCGCATTGTGAGATAGTGAATGAATTTCGTCGTGCAACTAAGGCAATCGCCCGGTCCGTCTCGAGGCTGATCACGCTAGCCTTATGTCGGTGCCCATGCGGCCAGAGCCAACCTGTTGGGAAATGGTTCGCAGACGCCATCCTTGGCCCTGAAGACGCCAGCCAAGTGCGCGCAGTTCTATTTCAAAACCTTCGGACTTGGGAACGCCTCTGATAATTGATTCGTGCATCATTGAATTCTTCCCGACGGTTGCAAACACTTTCTGAAGCAAAGCACCCGTCACCGACTGGGATTGCGTCTCCAGTGACCACCCCAGACTCCTCGTCCTGGCTTCTCGTGTTGTGCCACCCTGTGGGAGCCACCGGGCAACGAAATCATCGATGCGCCACGGGCTGCATTCGGACATTTCGCTGCGTCGAGTTTGGCAATGGTCTGCATTTGCCTTAGGTTGGGGTTCATCGAGACGACTTTCTGGTGCGCAAGAGCCAATTCAGACCGGAACTCCTGAATAATTCGCGTCAATACCTCCTCGAGCAACCAGACTTCCGCACCGGTTCGTTCAACTGCCTCTGCGGAAAACCCGTCCTTATCGTCCGTGCAGATGATGTCCACTTCGCCCGCCATCGCCGCAACAAGGACGTGCTCGTCATCGCGATCCGGTAATTCGAGATCGTCAAATACGTAATGATCTAATTCGACGGCGAGCATCGACTCAGGCAAGTGCTTCTCTAATAACCAACGCAGCCGCGCTGCGTCCTTAGATGCGCTCGGGTTATTGTCTGTGTACTTGCGGTCAGCCTGAACTCCAATTCGACCATGATTGCTGTCAAACCAACAAACTTCGATCAGGCGAAACTGATGGGCGTACATTAAGTAGTCGGGGACGGTCCTACCAAAAAGATCGTTGGTGTCCGTCTGGACAACGCGGAAAATTAGTCGTCGAATTCAGCCGAGTTATGCAATTCAGTGATTTCGTCGAACCAGCTCAATTGGACGCGCCGTGCTTCACTCTGAAACGCGATAGCCGCCTTGGCGCTGATGCGAATTATGCACGAGTTCCGGTCTGAATTGGCTCTTGTGCACCAGAAAGTCGTCTCGGTTGATCCCCGTTGTCATTGGGAATGCGGATTACAGAGATGGAGTGGCACTATATTTGCAACTATAAATTCTTGGTATCTCGCCAGCCTTGGTCCTTGGTCCCAGTTGGTCGATTTTGCTAGTTCCTTGGGCAACTTCGAAATAGCTAGTCTCGTCGCTGCCTCGACGGACCCAACGCCATGGTTATCTTGAAGGTGTATCAGCCAAGACAAAGCGAAGTGAAGGCTCTACAGTAGTACCAACAGTACTCTTGCCGCCCTTATCAATTTAAGATCACCCTCGAAAGTGTTCGGGAACGGCTCGATACTCAGTTGCTGGACGCTCGGGTTTCATCACCATATTGGCGACTGTACCATTCTCCTATCCCTTCCTCTTGGGGCGCTTTTGCGTTCTTCCCGATCTCAGACACCGAGTGGGCTCGCGTGTGAGATCTTGACGTCCCTGAACGTAGTGGCTCTTATAAATAGTCTCGTGGCTCACACGTATATCTCGTTATCTGCAAATTCCGCTCGAATCAAATTAGCGAGGTCACCCTAAGCGTAGAGCTCTTCAAGCCACCTCGTTAACTGAGCGAAAAGAGCCGGGTTGGATCGTTTTGCTACCTTAATACGGTTGGTGTTTACCTGGGTTCTTAGATAAGCGAGCCATTTGCAGTACTAATGTCGGCCACCGTTAGTTGGGCGCTCGGGTGATTGTAGATGGTGAACGCTTGAGGGTATGAGCGATCTGACACATTGAGATATCTTGACAATGCCCTTGAGAGATATCCTCTCGTTCGCGAGAAGTAAGTGCACCTTTGCAAGGTGTCCACACGTCAGCCGTTACAGACCGCCTCTGACGACGCAACATGACATCGATACCGGAGAGGGAGCATCCAATCTCATTGGCGATGTCCCTCAGAGCTTTGCCCTGAGATCGTAATCTGCAAACGAAATCACGTTTGGCGATATTGTTGGGCGATAGTGAGGTGGAAAGTCATTGGACACCCCTTGTTCTAACTCGAATCTACTGGAGACTTCTCACTCAATCGTTGCTGTCACCGAATGAACCTAATGAACCGTTCGAATTCAAAGGTAGAACATCTATCTGGTGTGCCTCGGTGGCACTTTCGGAGCGGAGGTTGAAGCTGCTTGCGCTTTCAATCTTGTCTCTAAAAAAAGGTTGTTTGGGACCGTTAAGATGATGGCTGGAAGTAATTACTTTGTTAATCTGAGTGTTCAAGAATATGTTTTTGTGAGTACCTACAGTGGCCAAAATCTACCATATCGTACACTGCGATCGTTTGAGGTCGATTGTCGACGTCGGTTCCTTGCTATGCGACAGTACGGTTTCGGAAAGACCCCATCCTGGTTCGGTAATTGGAATGAGCAAGATTAAGGAGCGTCGGCTTAGCTTACCTATTCAAAGTCATCCCGGTCTTTATGTCGGTAATTGCGTCCCATTTTACTTCTGTCCTAGGTCGGTTATGTTATACGTGATCCATAAGCGTAACCATCCAGATCTCTCCTTTCGTGGAGGGCAATCACAGGTTGTTCACCTTGAAGCTGACATGAATCGCGTAGTTGATTGGGCTGATCAAAATAATAGAAGGTGGGCTTTCACGACGACAAATGCTGGGTCGAAATTTTTTGAAGACTATGCCTCCTTGGAGGACCTTAACAAGCTCGATTGGACCGCTATTCGGTCAAATGATTGGCAAGAGCACCGAGAGAAAAAACAGGCAGAATTTCTGCTGGAGGAAAGTTTCCCGCGGGAGTTGGTTGAACGTATAGGAGTTATGTCAGTCGCTACCGAAATGCTTGTGAAAGGCGCTACCGCAATCGCATCCCATCGACCACCGATAGCAATAACACCTTCCTGGTACTATTGAAGGAGGAGGTTGTCAGAGTGATTGAGTTCCGAAGCGGTGATATATTCCACGATGCGTTTGAAGCACTCGTCAACACGGTTAATTGCGAAGGTGTAATGGGCCGCGGTATTGCCCTTCAGTTCAAAAAGAAATTTCCCGACAACTTCAAAGCTTACGCTGCCGCCTGTAGTCGCGGAGAGGTATGCCCAGGCAGGATGTTTGTTTACACTACGGAACAGATCATATTCCCCAAATACATCGTCAACTTTCCCACCAAACGCCAGTGGCGCAATAAGAGCAAGATGGTTGATATAGAAGTGGGGCTTCGTGCGCTTGTTGATTTTATCGTTCAAAGCGGTATTCATTCGATAGCAATTCCACCTCTTGGGAGTGGACTTGGTGGGCTCGAATGGTCGGATGTCAAAAAGCAAATTGAATCAGCGTTAGTGCAATTAACGGATGTTCATATTGTTGTATTTGAACCAAATGGAGCACCTCAGTCTGAAGCTATGGCCAGAATCGAAAGAGTTCCTAAGATGACACTTGGCCGAGCTGCACTAATCGAGCTGATCAGCAGCTATCTCAAAGGCCACCTTGATCCATTTATCTCTCTTTTGGAGATACATAAAATCATGTATTTTTTACAGGAGAGTGGTGAGCAACTTAGGCTGCAATTCGTAAAAGGGACCTATGGTCCTTATGCTGAAAATCTTCGCCACACATTAAATGCCATTGAAGGCCATATGATAAACGGTTACGCTGACGGGGGGGATACACCTGCCAAGCTTATTGAACTCAAAGAAGGTGCCATTTCAGAGGCGCAGGATTTTTTAGCAAATAGTAACGATACTTACCTACGCGTAAATAGGGTAACTGAACTCCTGGATGGATTTGAGTCACCGATGGGAGTCGAGCTGTTGGCGACAGTGCACTGGGTCGTGAAATACGAATCCACCTCTACCCTAGGAGATACGATTGTGGGCGTACATGGGTGGAACGAGCGCAAGCGCCAATTTAGCGAATACCAGATAGCTGTTGCTAGAGAACACCTTGAACGGAGCGGTTGGATCTAAGGTTTTATTTCCATAATAGAGGTGGAACCATTGTCGAGAATTAGAGTACCCTTTTCGTACGTACGTTCCATCTCCCTAGGTGTCAAGGAAGTTGGCATCTGCTCAAGTAAAATGTGTACCATCCCACAGGGCGAGAACTCGGATCGACCGATGATACTTTATCCAGAGGATCAAAAAGAAGCTGTTATCAGAAAAATAAGGACGCTCCTTTCAGATCCAAATACACCAAGAGATGCTTTTTCCCAACTTGCTAAAGAAGGCAAGATACCAAGTGCAACTATCTACCAATGGAAAAAAGAAGTAGAAGCTGATTTAATCAGCCAGTAGGCGGAGCACTTTCTCGGGTCTCGGAGCCTGCCAAGGAAGTTGTCACTTTCGCACCATCTAAGCTACCTCCCTTTGCCTCCCTTTTGGCCCATCTCCCACCGTTTTATTCGTAGGAATAATTGGTACCTCTGATACCGGATCGGAAGTCTCTACATTTGCCCGAGATGCAGAAGTCCTGGTGTAGATTTGCGTTGCTCCCACCTACAGCTTCGCGCCGACTATTTAGTAGCTCGATATGCTCTCCACTGTGTGCCTGTTGTGGGGTTACGAACTTGACGCATTCGTGCTTGGTGATCGTTGTTGTAGTGATCAACGAATTCACTCATCCACTTGCGCGATTCTTCTATTGTGGCAAATCCTGAAATAGGGATAGCTTGGAAAGTACTTCACGGTCTTGAAGAGCGCAGAGGTCGTCTCAGTTATCATTAGATACCCGCCACCGTGACCTGGAGATATTTACATCTAGCTCATATAAGTACTCAACTAGTGACCACCCCTTCATGGGTGATCCATTGTCACTATGGATCACTTTCGGGGCCATATTCTCTCTAGCTATAGCTCGCTTTACAACTCTCTTTAGCTGCTCAGAGTTTTCAGATTCGCATACTTCCCATCCGACTATCTTCCTCGAATAAAGGTCGATGATCACATAGGTGTTTCTAATAGATACCCCTAGCTGGTCCATTTAGCCAAGTAATATCAAGGGTCCAGATGTCACCTGGTTTTACTGCTGTGTGTACTGGTCTAGCCCTCTTCTTCGGTGGCTTTGTTCTGCTCGTGTGCTTGTTGAGATTGTTATCCCTTAGTGCTCGATAGAAGGTTCACTGTCTTCGCCCTCTTATAAACAAAAATCAAGCTAGGGTGACAACAATCTTGGCAGTGAGGGAACTAGAGCGCGCAATAAGTTGCTTATATTCTCCCCAACAAGAAATGCCCATAGAAGGACCGAATGAAATATCTACTAAGAACAGAAAAAGACATATCCAGTAAACGCGAGCTGTGATAAATTATGCAAAAGTGATGGCCGCCCACATGCATTTTTCGTGGCCGCTAACTTGCGGTCCCCAATGGCCATTAACAAGATTCTCTGGTTACCTTCTCAACGCAATTCCAACTTCGCCCTCTTAGAAACATAAATCAATCTAGGTGGCAACTTTCCCGGCAGACAGGGGAAAGCTTAATGAGCCGTGGTGAAGCTTCGGTGATGTATCGTTCACCGGGAAGCTAAAGCATATTGCAATCAATTCAGAATACAAAGGAGTGCTATAATGATGTCATGAATACGGTTAAGAGAACGACGACAGTTAGAATGCAGGCTTCTACGGCGGAGGCCCTGGAATTGGTCGCTCGAACCGACAACTTGTCAGTCTCGGAGGCTGTCCGCGTTGCCGTAAATGAATATATCGATTCCCGCCGGGCAGATCCAGAATTTCAAAAACGGCTTACTAATTTATTTGAAGCTGAACGGGATGTTTTCGAGAAGCTTGCTCAAATGTGACTCGATATATCGATCTCGCAGATTTTCTTATAATCGCAGAGGCCGTTCTCGGAATTGATGCAAAAGTCCTAGCTAGGTCTGTACGAATTGATCTTGCCGAGTCTGCTCTTTATTCTCCATCTGCATCGTTCGATGGCATCGAGTTTTATCAGGGATTTGCCCTCAAAGCTGCGGTTCTTGTGATGCACCTCGTCAAAAACCATCCACTACCAGATGGAAACAAGAGATCTAGTTACGTGTGCCTTAGAGAGTTCGTGCACCGAAACAACTATTTCTGGAAAACTGGGGCGAACGACGAAATCGTTTCGATCATGGTAAAAGTTGCTTCAGATAACATAACACTGGAAGAATTAACAGCGTGGATATCGAGTCGAATACTT
>JAKAZZ010000082.1 GCA_021826315.1 Actinomycetes bacterium | reverse complement strand
CAGAAGGTCGCACTAGTCGGTAAGGGTATCACCTTTGACTCAGGTGGCCTCAATATAAAGACCTTTGAGGGCATGAAGACGATGAAGACCGATATGGCAGGAGCGGCGGCGGTTATGGCTGCTACTGTCGCCTTAGCGCGCGCTAAAGCACCGGTTGAAGTTGTTGCGTTTGCGATGTTGACTGAAAATATGCCCAGTGGCTCAGCCACGAAGCCAGGAGATGTACTTATTACGCGCTCCGGTCAGACTATCGAAGTGCTAAATACCGATGCCGAAGGGCGGTTGGTTCTCAGCGATGGCCTAACTTTGGCAAAGGAGGAGAACCCCGAATTCATCCTTGACTTAGCGACACTTACGGGCGCATGCGTCGTAGCCCTTGGCGACGAGATCGCGGGCATCTTAGGAAATAATGATGAGATCATCTCGGAAGTTATTCAAGCCGGGGTCAAAGTAGATGAGGAGCTATGGCATCTTCCGATTCCAAATCGCTACAAATCCCACATAAAGTCTGAGATTGCTGATATGAGAAATATCGGCGAGGCCGGTCAGGCTGGAGCTACGGCTGGAGCACTGCTGCTAGAACGCTTCGTGGGCGATACTCCGTGGGCTCATCTAGATATAGCTGGCCCCTCTAGGGCGTCGTCGAATAAGGGAGTTCGCAAGGTAGGGGGAACCGGTTTTGGCGCCGCTCTCTTGATAGAACTTTTGAGCTAAAGGTTTTAGTTTTCAGTATCAAGCCTTAAAGAGCCAGCGGTAGAACACTCTACCGCTGGCTCTTTTTTGTCGGATAGATCCTCTTAATCTTGTCGTGGGAATAGATACTCTAGGACAGCTGTGCCTAAATCGTTTGCAACTCTCCATCGGACGAGATTGTTGATCACCTCATCTTCTGTAGCGGCTCCCTCAACCATGGAAAGTAGCAGCAGAAAAGCACGATCGTATAAAGGGGTGTCAAAGCGCTCGAAGCCATCAACCATGAGCGCACTGTGAAGTCGTGCGACATGCTCAGGTAGGCGAAGCTGCTGCTTGTAGTTGAGTGGGGGAAGGTGGGTTCGAACGGCCACAGTGCTTCCTCCTACAACTTTGCCCATATCAAATTGAATTAGTCGATTGATTGTGCGCGTAATGGACATGCCGTAACCATTTGGAGATCCAAGTCCTACTTCGGCTGAAAGGTCCTTGAGCATTACCGGACTTGCAAGCGCGCCTTCGCGTGCGAGACGATCGAGACGTCGCATCAATATAACGCAGCTCGGCCCAAGAATTGGCAGCCAGAAGTGTTCGACGTAGTGTGAGCCAGCGTTGAATCCAAACGTTTCGATCAGTTGATCGGGCCAATGGCTTACGGCTACTTCACCCTCGAACAACTCCTGTAGTTCACTGCCGAACATGAGTGCATATTGTGATCCGCCGATGGGATTCGAATTTTGGGTGTTGGTTATGGACACTTTACAACCTCTCTGACGAAGGTATTGAAAGGCACGAGGCGATATGTAGATCATATCAGTATGCAATGAAACATGTTGAAAAATGTTGGAATTCTTCTAGAAGTTCAAGATTTAGTGAATTCGACCGCCGATAATAATCTCTTCGACAGCAACCTTCTCCCGAAGCAGGGCCGATCCACTGTTTACGTTTTGCGATCTACCAATTGCCAACACGCCGGTTACCTTTAGTTGACGAGGTATTGAGAATGCCTCGAATAGTTCGTCGATACCTTGGTGGAGGCCGAAGAATAGATAGTCAAGCCCCTCCTCGATTGCGCACAGTTGTCCAATCATTGCCATGAAAGAGGCGTCGATCGTCCAATATGGTGCAACGAATTGCCCGTCGTTGCGCCTAAGCACGTCACCCTTGTCTTGAAGTTGATACCGCTCTCGATAGGCGGTTTCGTTTTCAAGAATCACGATCAATAGCGAGGCAAATCGTAGAGAAGGCTCTTGCCTAGGGGGCCAGTTCGCGGTTTGGCAGCAGCGCCAAAAGTCTTCGCGAGATTGTCTACTTTTCAGGACAAGTATCCGATTGCCTTGGGTGTGACCCGCAGAGGGCGCACGACTGATTGACCAAATAATGCGCTGTGTTACCTCGTCTGGTATTTCAGTGTCGATAAAGTGGCGGCGCATTCTACGCTTTTTAAGGACTTCATAAAAGTTCACGTTGTAAATGTAGCCCGTATTCGAGTTTTCGTGCGAGTAGGAAATCTTGGCGGGGCTTTGTATTGTTGACTGAAGAAGTAGAGATTTATACTACTGTTATCCGACTGGAGTGACATTGGCAAGTTTTCGTGACCTTCTCGGAAGTGTGAAGGGGCAAATCAAAGAAGTTACAACCGATCAAGCTGAGTCCCTGATCGCCGAGGGTTGGCTGGCACTTGACGTTCGGGAGGCTGACGAATTTGAGCAAGGTGCGCTAGACGACGCCTTGTTTATTCCACGTGGAAATTTGGAACTTCAAATCGAAAGTAGAGTAACAGATAAGAAGGCGCCGATAGTCGTCTATTGTGCCGGTGGAGTTAGGTCTGCGCTAGCCGCCCATGCTCTCGTTCAAATTGGATACGAGAACGTTGTGTCAATGATCGGTGGCTTCAATCGATGGAAGGACGAAGGGCGTGATTGGTCGACGCCTAAGGTTCTGACCCCAGATCAGCGCAATCGTTACCAAAGACATCTACTCTTGCCCGAAGTTGGGCAAAAGGGTCAAATGAAGTTGCTGAACTCAAAGGTACTGCTCCTAGGGGCTGGTGGCTTGGGGTCACCTGCTGGCCTTTATCTGGCCGCCGCCGGCGTAGGGACCATTGGAATTATCGATATGGATGTAGTTGATTCATCTAATCTGCAAAGGCAGATCCTTCACAACGTTGATCGTATTGGCGATCGTAAGGTCGATTCGGCGAAGAAGACCCTGACCCTTCTAAACCCAGATGTCAACGTAGTGACGTACGACGTGCGGCTTGGAGCCGATAACATCCTCGACATTATCGATGGTTATGACGTGATAGTCGACGGTACCGATAACTTCCCAACTCGATACTTGGTGAATGATGCATCGCTGATCAAAAAGATTCCAGTCGTTCATGGTTCGATCTTTAGGTTCGAAGGTCAAGCGACCGTCTTCTATCCATACGTTGGTCCTTGCTACAGATGCTTTGTCCCCGAACCACCTCCCGCTGAACTTGCACCAAGTTGCGCCGAAGCTGGCGTTTTAGGGGTTTTGCCTGGAATTATTGGATCCATACAAGCAATGGAGACCATCAAGATCCTATTGAACCTTGGCGATCACCTTGCGGGCAGGATCCTCTCCTATGACGCCCTCGAGGAGTCGTTTAGGACCTTCAAGATACGCAGAGATCCAAATTGTCCGGCGTGTTCGATAGATCCGAACCTCATTCAGATCGCCGAATACGACGACCTTTGCATGCCCCATCCTCTCGAGGCGCCCAAGGGGTAAATCATTTTACGCTACTCGATCTGCTCCTCAATCACCTCTGGCAGGCGAGCTGAGTAGATCGAGTAGCCATCGATTCTCCTTGAGATAGCGGTAGCGAGAAATGTTATCAAGATGATCGGAACTATTATCTGAAGTCCGGTATGCGTGAGCTCGAGGATGAGAACTAGCCCCGTCAGTGGGGCCTGCAGTCCAGCTCCAAGTGCAGCACTTGCGCCAAGCATTGCATAGGCCTCGATCGAGCCGCTGTGAAAGAAGTGGATCCAGATACCCCCGAGAAATCCTCCAAGTAGTGCTCCACTGGCAAATAGCGGTGTGAGGAGTCCTCCAGAGAGGCCGGACTCTAAAACGAGGGCTGTTAGGACGGGCTTGAGTAAGAAGAGGGCCGCCAAAAGGGGTAGAGAGGTCATCTCGCCACCGAGAAGATTTTGAGCCATATCCTTTCCATTCCCAAAAAGCTCGTAGAACCAAATTCCGAGGACACCTTGGATGGCCATCATTATCAATGGGGCAAAGATGACGACTTTCCCCTTTGCTTTGTGGTGTGAAACTAGTCCAATAAGACGCACGAAAAGGGTCGCGAAGATTGCAACAATCGGCGCAGCCACAAGGGCGAAGATAATCTCTGAGCCATGGAGGTGAAAGTTTCTGACGTTCGGATATGCCGGCTGAGCTGGAAGAAAGACGTATGAAGTCAATGTGGCAATGGCTGTTGAAGCAAGCGCGGGAAGCGCAACGGAAATATTGACTTCGGCCAAGAAGACTTCAACGATGAATATTGCACCGGCCAGTGGAACGTTATAGACACTGGCTAGTCCGGCTCCTGCTCCGCAAGCGATAAGAAGCCATCGCTGTTCATCGGTTACTTTAAAGGTTCGTGATATGTAGTCACCCGCGACAGCCCCCATGAGTTTTGGAGCAGCCTCTCGACCGATTGAGGCACCAAGGCCAATGACAATCTCTTGAAGTATCGACGAAGCCGTTGACTTTGAAGTTGATAACTGACCATGTCTACTCCAAATTAGATCGTCAGCATCTGTCGTTCCACCTTTGAGTTTTTTTCTAATGAGATAAAAGCCAGGCCCGCCGATCGCTCCTGCAATTAGAAGCGCAAGGATTCTGTGGGCGGGTGAAGCGAGCTTGAGGTAGGGATCAAGGTTCCCACCTTTGTAGCCGTAGGCAAGGTCCATGACGATGAATAGCAGCCTCATCAATAGGCTTCCAAAGGTCCCAGCAATTACCGATGTCACGGTTAGAAGGAGCCAAAAACGAGGAGTTAGGCGTGCGTCGTGGATTCCAGTAGCATTTGGTTGCTCGGTAGCGCCCCGTCCGTGAGGAAGCCTGCTTTTGATGACCGGTGAAGGCTTGCGAGCTCTTTGCTGCCTTCCATTGTTTGCCATCTTTTCCTCTTTGGACCAATTAGCATTTCTGCCGATAGAGATTAAGGCTAGCCGTAGTGCGCTTGATTGTCGATTAGGACAGTTACCCTCGGATTACATGTCCATCTTTCCGCTAATATCATTTAAATGACAAAAAGTGATCACGTAACCGACTCTGGCATTCCGATCAAAGCCCTTTATGACGCGGAAGATATTGCTAATTTATCCCAAGAGCGACTCGGTGATCCCGGCCAGTTTCCTTACACTCGCGGTGTTTACAAGAACATGTACCGCGGAAAGCTATGGACAATGCGTCAATACGCGGGCTTCGGTACCGCTAAGGCGACCAATGAGAGATTTAAATTCCTTTTAGAAGCAGGGCAGACTGGTCTATCGTGCGCCTTCGATCTGCCAACCCAGATGGGATATGACTCGGACCATCCGCGCGCCATGGGTGAAGTTGGGAAGGTTGGCGTTGCTATCGATTCGCTCGTTGATATGAGAGAGCTGCTCGAAGGATTGCCACTTGACCGCGTAACCACGTCTATGACTATAAATTCAACCGCGTCGATCCTCCTACTTCTCTATCAGTTGGTCGCCGAAGAGCAGGGTATTTCTTCTGAGAAGTTGGGTGGTACCATTCAAAACGACATCTTGAAGGAGTATGTCGCTAGGGGAACCTATATCTTCCCGCCTAAGCCTTCGATGCGCATAATTACCGACATCTTTGAATATTGCAATCGCCATATGCCATCTTGGAACACTATCTCGATATCTGGTTATCATATCCGTGAAGCTGGTTCAACTGCAGTTCAAGAGATTGCCTTTACAATTGCCAACGCTATTGCTTACGTTGATGCGGCTATCGCGGCCGGCTTGGATGTGGATGACTTTGCTCCGCGCCTCTCTTTCTTCTGGAACTCTCATAACAACCTCTTTGAGGAGGTTGCTAAATTCAGAGCTTCTCGTCGGATTTGGGCCAACATCATGCGAAACCGCTTTGAGGCTAAGGATAAAAAGAGCGAGCTGCTTCGATTCCATACGCAAACGGGTGGGTCAACTCTCGCTGCACAACAGCCAGAAGTCAACCTGATCAGAGTGACCGTTCAGGCACTTGCTGCGGTGTTGGGTGGAACGCAGTCGTTACACACCAATGGTTTTGATGAGGCTTTGGGATTGCCGACTCAAAAAGCCGCAAAGCTTGCTCTTCGAACTCAGCAGGTAGTGGGATATGAATCTGGAGTAGCAGATACGCCTGACCCTCTAGGAGGGAGTTACTTCGTAGAGGCGCTTACCGATGAAGTTGAGAATCTAGTCCTTGAATACCTTGCAAAGATCGATGAAATGGGTGGCGCAATCGAAGCTATCGAAGCAGGTTACATGCAGGATGAAATTGAAGATGCCGCGTATGAATATACCAAGGCGATCGATAACAAGGAAAAGATTATCGTAGGTGTTAACGAATTCATCGATGAGACTGAAGGGAAGAACGAGGTCTTTCCAATCGACCCCGCTCTCGAGAGAGAGCAGGTGGCAAGGGTTGCTCAACTAAAAGCTAATAGAGATAACGATGAAGTGAAGCGGCAACTGAACGAGGTGGAGAGGGTGGCTCGTGAAGGGGGAAATCTACTCTATCCAATGAAGGAGGCCCTTCGAAACTATGCGACTTTGGGTGAAGTTTCCGATACGCTAAGGGGCGTATTTGGCACTTATACGCCAAGAGGCTAACCTTGGTGGCGTGCATTTTGTAATAATTGGTGGAGGTCCCGCGGGCGTTGAAGCGGCAACGCATGCCGCCCGTTTAGGAGCCCAAGTAACTCTCATTGAACGAGACATAGTTGGCGGTGCAGCCAACCTTTGGGACTGTATCCCTTCTAAGGCGATGATTGCCACCGGAAGCCTGCTTGCGGCAACGCGCAGAGCCGAAAGGATGGGACTGTTGCCCATTAGTGCCTCTATTGACCTCGATTCGCTCAGGGATCGAGTTCAAGGCATTACCCATAAATTGGCAACCTCTAAGCGCAGCCTTCTTGAAAGCCAAGGGGTGAAGTTGATAGAGGGTAGTGGAAGGTTCATCTCTGCAAATGAGGTAGCTGCAACTACAAAATCGGGGGAAATAGAGATGACCGCCGATGCGGTTTTGGTCTCTACCGGATCTCGCCCTAGAACACCAGATTGGGCTACCATAGATCGACAACGTGTTCTTACTACTCGTGATGCATATCCACCGCCCGAGATACCGGAGCACCTGATCGTCGTTGGCTCAGGGGTAACGGGCGTTGAATTCGTCCATATGTTTAGGTCGTTTGGCGCAAAGGTATCTCTAATTGTTTCGCGCCAGCAAGTCTTGCCGGCGAAAGATCCTGAAGTTGCCGCAGCTCTAGAAGTGGATTTTCTTGAGTCAGGGGTGAAGCTTTATAAGGGCGCGCGCGCGATTGGGGTCGAAGTAACTGAGGATCAAGTCACGGTTGTGTGCGACGATCAACGACGCATAACCGGTAGTCACGTTCTCTTTGCCATTGGTTCAATACCAAATTCGGATGGCATTGGCCTCAAGGAGGCAGGGGTTTACGTTGACCGTAATGGATACATTCCAGTCGACCACCACTGCGTTACAAATTTGCGACACGTCTATGCTGCAGGCGATCTATCTGGTAAGTTACCCCTCGCTTCGGTAGCGTCCATGCAAGGACGCAAGGTTGCAGAGCATGCTTTGGGGCTAGATTCTCGCACGCATCGCCACCTCGACTACGAAAAGGCGGCATCGGCCATCTTCACCGAGCCTGAAATTGCCGATGTTGGCTTGGCAGAGGCGGAGGCATTCGCGTTAGGGCGAAAAATTCGAGTCACTAAGGTTCCATTTGCCGCTAACGCTCGAGCGTTGATCGACGGAGATTCTCGTGGATTCGTAAAGATCGTCTCCGATCCCGCTACTGGGGTGGTCTTGGGAGGTTCGATCGTTGGACAGAATGCATCTGAATTGATTTCAGTAATCGCTTTGGCCGTTACATCCCACCTGAAGGTCAACGATATCGTCGAATCAGTATTAGTGCATCCTGCGCTCGCAGAAGCACTAGCTGACGCAGCAGAGTAACAAAGAGGCCGCTTCGGATATCCGAAGCGGCCTCTTTTATCTAACCGTAGATCTTCGCTACGCCAGTTCGTAGTTCGCGCCGCCTTTTCCCGCCCTCATAGGTTGCCCGCAGAGCAGGATCAGTTGCAACCTTGATGCAAGTAAGCGCCATAGACAGCGCACCTTCGATTACAGCCCTATCGGCATCTGCAGAGATGGCTGCCGCTGTAAATTCTGGCTGATGGTTTACCGCAGGTAGTGAGTTGATGCCGATGATTGGATGTATCGACGGAATGCTGAGCGATACGTTTGCCATATCTGTGGAAGCCTTCATCGCCTGTGGAAGCGACTCTGGCATGTCGCGACCCGCAACCCGCGACATCTCGCGGTAGACCGACGCCAGGTCTTCGTCGGTTATGAACTCGGAGTATGCCGGAAAGCGTTCGTCGAAGGTGAACTTAGCCCCTGTAGCGATCGCTCCTCCTTCAAAGCAGGATTTAACGCGGGGGATCAGACTCTCTAGCTCTTTCAGTGAATTTGACCGAACGATATAGTTCGCACTGGTATGGGCTGGAATAATGTTTGGTGCTTTTCCGCCGTCCGTAACGAATCCGTGGACCATCTCGCCTGGTACAAAAGATTGACGAAGTAGTCCGATGGCTACTTGCGCAATTGTCATGGCGTCCATGGCATTGATTCCAAACTGCGGGAATGCTGCTGCGTGCGCTTCCTTGCCCTGGTAGTTGACTTCGATGTGACTTGCTGCGGCGCAAGGC
>JAKAZZ010000081.1 GCA_021826315.1 Actinomycetes bacterium | reverse complement strand
CTACTTTTTGCTTTAGTTCTTTGGGGTACCTTTTCATGACCATTCCATCTTCGCCCTCTTATAAACAAAAATCAAGCTAGGTGACAACAATCTTGGCAGAGAGGGATCCATTGAAGTGCACTTGTTTCAATGCTCGGTAATCGCGTCTTCTAGGGTTCGCTTCTGCAGGAAAGCAGAAGTTGCTCTCCAAAAAGTGAAAGCCCCGCCATATCAGTGGTTCTAGTTCATCTGGAGTTTGTGACCGAGTTCCAAGTGTCTTGGCAAAGCGCTATTTTCGGTAGCGTATTTCTTGGGCGCTTTTAATACCTCTCGCTGTCGACGATGATTTAAGTATCGTAGGTGCTAGCTGCATCATTCCTCGTCAACGTGGATCTTTACCAGATCATAGATGGTTGCAAAAATGTCAGCAAAGGTTCCGAGGTTACTGTTGATTCTGTTTTTTGGAATTGCACCAACTGTATCGATAGGTTGCTTTTCTAATTCTCCCAACTGTTCAGCAAGCACAGTTAGTGTCTTTCCAAAGCGACGGACCGCAGCTACTCTACCTATGTCGCTATAGGTTGGCCAGCCAAATGAGTCTGTGACGTTATCGGGATTGTTTTGAGGCAAATCCTTCGATTCACCATCTCTTAGTTGTGATACCAAACCGTTGAGTACTTTGGGGTCGATTCCTAGGAAGGTCAGCGCTAAATCGAGATCCTCCTGAACCTTATCTGCAATAGCATTCGCCAAAGCTACCTGATGTTTACAGATCGCCCCCCAGTCGTAGCAGTCGCAGTATCCAACCACCTGAAGATGATCTTTGAAGACGTTGCTACCATCACCGAGAGTCAACTCTAAAAGCTTCTGGTTCAGACGCCCCTCTCTAAAGTCGACGTAGCAAGAACTGTCGTTCGCAATTGCGGTTGCTAATGATTCAGCGTGATCTTTGAAGCCATCGCCGATACGAATCCCAACGCTATAGCTACCCGATGACGAACTTCGCACAGTCCCAATTCCGATATTTTCCGTAATGGTAAGTCGTTTGCCGACCTTTCCCTTGCGCCAATACGACCTACCTCTCGAGGCTCTTTCTTTGCCGGCACTTCGATCTAGCTTGTCTAAAAGTATCTGAAGCCACCAATTTCGCTTGCTGTTACTCCGCGATGGAGGCTCAAATGCATTTTCTAGACCATCGAGCACAAATTCGCGCTCGTCGATACTTAGTTCAGCAAAGTTCTTTGAGAAGACAACCTGCGATATGAAGTCCAACGACGATGCATCCACTTTGTTTCAACCTAACTTTATAACTAGCTGCACTAACCGTTTTCGCTTGCGGAGAGGCTCAGTAGATCCATAAGCTCACTGTCATCGAGCTCTGTTATCCACGTCTCGCCGGACGAGACGAGACTCTCGGCAAGTGCCTTTTTAGACTCGATTATGGCATCAATCCGCTCTTCAAGGGTTCCTTCACAGATCAACTTACGAACGATGACGTCCTTTCGTTGCCCGATTCTAAATGCTCTATCCGTGGCTTGGGATTCAACTGCTGAATTCCACCACCGGTCATAATGGATAACGTGATTCGCCGCCGTAAGGTTCAGTCCAGTTCCCCCCGCTTTGAGAGAGAGAAGGAAGATCGACGGCCCTTCGTGAGTCGCAAACTCACTGACCATAGTATCGCGTTGAGGCATCGTTGATCCTCCATGAAGATAGAGCACCCGTTGTCGAAAGCGCTCCTGAAGGTGTTCGTGGAGGAGATTTCCAAATGTGGTAAATTGAGTAAAGATTATTACCTTTTCACCGCCATCTAATATCTCCTCTAGCAACTCCTCTAGCCTTTGCATCTTTGCCGAACTACCGCGTAAAGCGCTCGCACCTTGGCTTATCGTTGGATGGTTGCAGATCTGCTTCAACTTAGTTATCGATGCCAAAATTGCACCGCGTCGCTGCATCTGACTTGCACCCTCCAAGGCCGCCCTGAGGGATGTAACCGTCTCCTTATAGAGAATCTCCTGGTCCTGCGAGAGGCCGCAGTACTCCTTAACCTCGATCTTGTCTGGAAGATCGACAATTATCGACTTATCAGTCTTTAGCCTTCGAAGGAGAAAGGGTGCAACGGATCTACTTAGGTGGCCTGCGACCATTTGGTTATTATCGCGTTCGATGGGAATTGAGAATCTCTTTCGAAAGCCATCTCTTGAACCTAGGAGGCCGGGGTTGATAAAGTTCATAATCGCCCATAGCTCGCCAGTATGGTTTTCCACTGGAGTTCCGGTCAGAGCAATTCTTCGATTTGAAATGAGCGAGTTCGCCGCAACTGTCATCGCCGCTGATGGGTTTTTGATGTTTTGAGCTTCGTCAACTACGATACGATGCCACTTTATCGATGAGAGGGTAGCGATATCTCTCGCTAGCAGTGAATAACTAGTGATCACGACGTCGTGCTTACGTAGAGCCTCAGCGAACTCTTTGCCGTCTGATCGATTCGATCCGTGGTGAACCATTACCGACAGCAATGGGTAAAAACGGGCGAGTTCGCGCCTCCAATTGCCAACAACTGAGACCGGAGCTACAATCAAAGTTGCCTGACTTTCGATTATCTCTGGATTTTCCCCGTATGAGTCTTGCCCTTCTACAACGTCTGTCGATTGTCGTTGAATAAGTCTTTCGTGGTGTTCTTGTGCAAGGAGGGCAATCACTTGTGCAGTCTTTCCAAGACCCATGTCGTCGGCTAGCAAGGCACCAAGGCCGATTGCTTCTAGGGACGCCATCCAGTCGACGCCTCGTCGTTGGTAGTCTCGTAACGAGAGTGAAAAACCACTGGGTTCGACAAATGGCCTTTTATCGAGACCACGAAATTTCGCCATTTGATCAATGAGACTCTGAGGATCTGGCCGCTCGATTGAGATCAGTTCATCATCGTCAATGTCTCCAATCGATTCAGAAAGGAGGGAGGCTAAAGTTCGATTTGCTCGTTGTTCGTGGCGCTTCAGATATGAAAGTGCTCTCGTAAGGCCGCGGTGGTCTACGAAGAACCAATCGTCATCAACCTTTACAATTGGACTCTTGCTAGCTAGAAACTCCTCAATCTCTTTACTCGAGAGTTCGCGTTCACCAATCGTGACGGTAGCACTGTAGCTATAGAGGGCCTCGAGTCCCATCTTTTGATTATTTGATTTGACCGGAGCGCTTGAGATGTGCACTCTTGGTTTAATGGCATCTCTTAGAGTACGGGGAAGGAGCAGTACAACGCCTTCATTTTCAGCAAGCGTCGAAGCAGTCTCGCGAACGAAGGTAATCAATTCGTCGCCATTGAGAAAGATTCTTGCGTTCTTCCCTAACTTTGATGCTTCTTCTATCAAGGGGTCATACGGTGCAACCTTAGATAGAGCTCGCAGGTAAATTAATTCGGCATCATCGGGGGTAACTGCTAACTCTGCCAGCTCCCCTTCGATCCCATAGGGGTCATTCAGATCAAGAAAAGCTCCAAGTGTGCCGCTCTTGGAAAGGCCAAAAGCTATCTCCCATTGCTCGTTGTTTCCACTTTCGATAGAGTCATGGTTATCATTGGTAACCTCGTTAGATCTCTCCATGGAGTTCGAACGAAGGTCATTTGCACCGTCGTTTTCTTCAAGCGAACCTAAGTTTTGAGCGTCAGAAGCTTCAAAATAGCCGGGAGGAGAGACTCTGAGCGCCAAGCGCAGCGGTGCTAGTTCTCCCCGTACCTTCTCCTGCCATTCGACAAGCACCTCCGGAATGCGTCCACTCATCTGGAACAGGTCAGCCCTGGGAGGAAAGAGGTCGTCAGAGAGGCCTGCTAGAAAGTCGTCCAATGGTTTGACCACAACAGTTTGTCTTGATGCGCTGAAGACCACGTCGCTGATCGCCCGTCGAACCTCCTGGTCCAACATTGTATCGATCGCCTTACGGAGTAATTTTGGCGGCAATGCATCACTTTGATCTCGAGTTGGGAGAACTGTGGCAAAGATTTCACCGGAACCTTCTTCGAGAATTCTTCGTACAAATTGAATATCACTTCGTCCCAAAACAGCCTTCCAGCGGGCAGAACCCAGTCTGGAAGAGTGCGCAAGCGGTTCTAGAGACGGCACGAACTGCTGCCGTTTGATGAGAGAGATAACAAATTGCGCAATGATCTCTAGGGTTTGAGTAGATGGCGCATGAATGAACCCTATGGTGTCATCGGATTTATCGTCAACTACTTCCAGACCGCTGAAATTATCGAGTACATTCAATATCTCTGTTGCGCTAAGGTGGCGCCTGGTTCCAATAACTGGAACAATGAATCCTGAGAGGCCTGATTTCTTCACTAGGGCAGCTGGCAACTCTATCCAATTTGCTGGTGATGGTTTTGGAATGCCTGTTGCAACTTGCGGAAGGCGAATTTTGCCTTCATTGAAGTAAATCCCGTCGGCAGCGATGGCATCTTCAAGTGCACTACGAAGGGTCGATCGACGCTCCGTCTCGCGCCAAGCGAAGGGATGGTAGCCCCCTTTGGTCGTCTCTAGTTCACCTTCAGGCCATCTGGTCTCTTCAAGCCAAAATGAAATCCTTCCGGTCAGCTCAATAACACTTTGGACAAATAGAGACAGCTTCGCTCCCGCCGTTCATTAAAGGCATACTTGCCGTGCGCTGACTTGTATGATCATAAGACCGTTGAAGGCCAGTTTAGCAAATGGGGGTTCCAGTTAGCCCTCCTTCCATTTGATCCCATATTTCGTCAGGGATCACAAAATGATGATTCGACCTCTGTAAACCGAGAGGAATTGAACCAAGATGAGGAGATTGCGACGATTCGTAGTACTTCGGAGGCAATTTAGTTTCAAAGGTGACAAACTCAAAGCTACCAACTATTGCTTGGGCCGAACAAGAGGGATGACTTGATCGTGGCCCCACCCGTTTATGGCCTTTGAGCCGCAAATTCATCACCCTTTATTTACTCCCCCCTAACTCCCCCGACGCTTTGAGTGTTACCAGCGTATAGAACAGCCTTGCTGAAAGGCAAGGCAATGCGTTTAGCAAAAACATACCTCAACGCATATGAACAGCTTGATAGATTACGTCAAGGGCTAGCTCGGCAGGGCATCTCAGCCTTCAAGGAGGGCTGCCCTCCTAGCCGCTACGATTTATTCCCTCAGACTGCGCATCGACGCAACTGGACGTGAAGCTCCAACTTTGTAACGTAGATATAGATTTGGTGTGTGAGTAAGACACGAACGAATATTGAGATTGAAAATAATTATCTCAAAATCATCATGGAACGATACGGTATTTGTACCAAGACAGAGGCGGTGGATTTAGCGCTGCGATGTTTAGCTGGCCAGCCCTTGACCCGCGAAGAGGCCCTTGCGATGCGCGGTGCACATGCAATAGACGAAATCCCAGCGTAAGCAGGTCTAACCCCTCCATAATCTTAGCGGACACTTAGGCATGGGTGGAGTACTACCGTGCCGTAGGCAGCCTGGTCTTCCTACGCACCGTGGACCTAATCAGTAAGAACGGATCAATAGCGGTTACAGAACCCGTGATTGGAGATAGTTGCGGGGGCGCAAAATAACAAACGTGAATCCGATTTGCGTCGCCTATGGCAAAGGTTCCATCTTCTCGGTTTCGATTCTGCCTCCAGAATTATTTCGACAATTCCGCTACTCCGGTATCACTCCTCGCGGCACGGTCAACTTCATGATAGTTTCAGTCGCGGTCCGCTACCGGGCACCACCACTAACTTGTGATGCCGAACTGATCCGCATGGCAACGATTGTCCAGATTTACCTACATGATGCTTCAATTGGGGTTTAACTTGGATTCTGATAAATTACGAGTTTTCTACGGTGCAGGGATTCGTCTAATTCCAAAGTACAGGGAGAATTTATTGCGGTTGCAAAACGAACCTTTGCGATACCGCAGTTGAGGGCTAACCGCAACGATAGTCAACAACCTACTCGGTAGCGGCCTCCGACGAAATTTAACGCCAGATCTAATCTAGACGACTGGGATATGCCCTCTTTGTATTCGACTTGTTGCAGATGCATGGTACTGGCCGGTCAATTAATTCAGGATGATCAAGAGCTACTGTTCGCGTCGCCTTTTATCGATGCAATGGCGCACTGTTTCGAAGTTCTTACTCGTGGAAGGGAACACCCGGGGCTGGATGCTCTCGTTCCGCCTTCAAGGTATGAGGGACTTGGACGATGCGCAAGAGCGTTACCAGGCCAACACCACCAATAATGTTGCCAATAGCAGCCCATCCTGCCGTCTCTGCCCATTGGAGATAGCCAAATGGAGCGTGCCCGGTATTTAGAGCGGCGAACATCACGAGGGAGTTGACTATCGCGTGGTTGAGGCCAGCGGCACCGAGCAAGAAAGCTCCGGTTATCGCGGCAACTATCTTCCCAGATGTTTGCTCTGTCCCGTGCTGCATCCAGGTCATGAGAGTTATAACGGTTCCACCAATAATCGCGAGGACCATTGCCCTAATTCCAAGACCAAGATCGACGTAGTAGGAACCCGATACAATTGCCTGTGACCTTAGCGATGGGAAACCGGCGATTATAAGCCAAGAAAAAATCCATCCTCCTGCGAGATTTCCGACCAGTGTTCCAATCCAGAGCCGTATGAGACCCCGAAATTGAGCTTGGCGAGCAATGACAGTAGAGACCGGTATTAGAAAGTCTTCAGTGAATAGTTCGCTACGAGCCAATGCCAATGCGATGAAACCTACCGAAAATGCAAGACCAGCTAGCAGCTTTGAGTGGGTGGTATATTCAACTAGCAATAGAGCCAAGACTCCAGTACCTACATCAATCCCCCCTACAAATCCGGTAGCCAGCAAGGGCACCAGGCGGCGGAAAATACGACGACGCCCTTCGTCAACCGCACGAATGAAGGTATCTTCTACTTCTACCTCAGCGACAGAATCGTCTAGGGCGGGGTCGGACCCGACGGCTGGTCGCGCTCGGCGATCCGCCTTTTCCCCGGCGGCTAGCTTGTCATCGGACATTTTTCTACTCCTTTGATTAGGAGTTTTACCTATGCGTAGTGGTAGGTTTCTCTTGAAGATTCCAAATGGCTAATCCACTGTGCGATGAGGTGTTACCTAGGTCTTGTTGGTTAAGGCTAGTCCTATCGCTTCGCCTTTTCGTCGTGTCGCATCTAGTGAGCAATCCCAGCTCTACCCTAGGGTTCCAGCGGGGGTCGGTGCGGGTGGTTTCAGTACGTTCGATTTTTGCACATTTCCCATAAGGTTCGAAAAAAACACGAGATGTTTAAGCCGTCAATCAATTTGAGTTAAGTATTCGGTAAGGTCTAGTCGCATTACATTCTCAAAAGTCCCAGCTAATGATGGATCTGCAATTGATCTTGCTTCCTTTATTTGAAACCAACCGATCTCTTGACTTTCGCCCTCGGGTGGTACCGGTTCGCGGTTCTCTCCTAACAGCAGATATTGAAGGTCCATATGGTAATGTTCGCCTGCTTGATGGCAACTAAGGTTCACCAGTTGAGGGCCATTAGCTGGATGTACCGCCTTCAACCCCGTCTCTTCGGCGCTTTCGCGTAGCGCGCAGTCCCATGGGTTCTCGCCCTGATCGATGTGCCCGCCGGGCTGTATCCAAATACGAAATTTTTTGTGATTATGAAGAATAATTCCTCGCGGACCGATGATTATTGCAGAGGCGGTGCAGTGACGTGGGTTCGAGTACCGATCGAAGATATCAGTCCGTCGACGTGCCTCATCGAGGATCATCTTTTGGTCGGCCTCTTGCTGATTCGAATGGGGCTGAAAGGCGATTACTGACTCGTACCAGGCTTCAAACCAGTCCATATATGGGTCCCCTCACTACACGAACTGTCGTCATGGAATTTTCCAGTTCAAAGGCTACCATGGATTCAGGTCCCTAATCTGCTACGAAATGGCGAGTCACCGCTAATCTCCCGAGGCAATAAAAACTTCAATTTCTCGAAGTGTTCAAACTTTAAGTGCCATTTATCGGGTCTGAATTTCCCTTATGAACAGGCTCGACCAAAGTGCTTGCCAGCGAAGGGGATGGTGCACAGTTCGATATCAATTATCAAATCTTTGCGAGATCAAATCTGCAAGCTCATGAATTTAAAAATCTTCTGATGGATCTTCCTCCATCATGCCAATCCAAAACCCCCAAAATCTAGGTCGAAAAGAGAATAATTGGGAGAGATTTTCTAATTTTGTGTACTAATTCAAGTACTCAACTCCTAAGGTAGGGTTAGATCCCGCGAAATCCGCGAGTAGAAGTCATCTACTGGCTTCGGTAGTGCCTCGAAGAAATAGTGCGCAATGTAATCAATTCCTCTGCGATAGCAAGGAATGCCGAACTAATCTAACAGGGAGATCTATAGAGCATGAAAGTACTCTCACTGCAAGTGTGCCAACTGATTGGCCGGACTTCCAAATTGATCCGCGCTCGGTACCGGCGCCAGAAATATCTTGGCGAACTATCCGTATTGATGGTCGCCACCCTATTTTCCTTACTCATGATTATGCCAGGTTCGCTAGCAATTGCAACCTCAACTCCGGTGGGTGGATCTGACCAACCTGGAGGCGTTCAAGCGTTTGGTAGCGCGTTAAATTTAGGCTCCGAGGGTGGTAATTCCCTAAATAAGCCTATTGTCGGGATGGCAGCTACCCCAGATGGCAAAGGGTATTGGCTCGTCGCCGCAGATGGCGGTGTCTTCTCCTTCGGTGACGCGCAGTTCTACGGTTCGACC
>JAKAZZ010000080.1 GCA_021826315.1 Actinomycetes bacterium | reverse complement strand
GCAACCGCTCCCGCAGAACGGTGCCCCCGAAGGAAGAGCTGGTAGTTGCGTAATGCTACAAGGCGGGGTGTCCTTTCCGGGCCATCCCTATCGTTAGGAGATGAGTTACGGTGCTCTTTCGAATGTGCTTGATCTGATAGCTGTAGGTCGACTTCTGTCGACCATACTCATTGAATAAATCGCTCGAAAAATCCCCTCTTAGCGGGATATCTGTAACCAATCATCTCCTTTTATTTATGAAGGGAAGTAACTTCTATGTCATCATGGGGCTTTGAAACTAAGCAAATTCACTCTGGCGCGGTCGCCGATCCGACTACCGGAGCTCGTGCTGTTCCGATCTACCAGACCTCGAGTTATGTCTTTAGAGACACCGAACACGCTGCCGCGCTGTTTGGTCTTAGTGAACTTGGAAATATCTATACTCGAATTCAAAATCCGACACAGGCCGTCTTTGAAGAGCGTCTAGCAGCGCTTGAAGGTGGAGTTGGAGCTCTTGCTACCGCAAGCGGGCAGGCAGCTGAGACGATTGCCCTGCTGAACCTGGCTGAGGGTGGCGGACATATAGTTGCATCTTCATCGCTGTACGGCGGAAGCTACAACCTCCTCCGACACACCTTCTCGAAGTTGGGTGTCGAGGTTACCTTTATATCCAACCCGGACGATCCCGCCGAGTGGCGTAGCGCCGTTCGCGAAAATACCAGAGCATTTTACGGTGAGACGATCGGAAATCCAAGGGGCGATATCTTCAATTTTGAAGGCATAGTTCCTGTGGCCAAGGAGCTCGGGATTCCACTCGTTATCGATAACACACTTGCTACACCGTACCTTTGTCAACCTCTTGCCCACGGCGCGAATATCGTAATTCACTCGGCGACCAAGTTCATCGGAGGCCATGGAACGTCGATCGGAGGTATCATCGTCGACGGCGGTACCTTCGACTACGAGGCGAGTGGACGATTCAAGAACTTCACCGAGCCCGACCCCAGCTACCACGGTCTCATCTTCAGCGAACTTCCCGAGCCTCTCTTTGCGGCGCGGTACATCTTGAAGGCGCGTCTGCAGTACCTTCGAGACGTTGGAGCAGCCGTTTCGCCATTCAATGCCTTCCTCTTTCTGCAGGGCCTAGAGACGCTGAGCCTTCGAATCGAGCGTCACGTTCAAAATGCGACTATCGTTGCCAATTGGCTTGAAAGCCGTGATGAAGTTGAGTGGGTATCGTATGCCGGACTAGAAAGCAGTCCTTGGTCAGGAGCCCAAAAGAAGTACTTGCCAAGAGGAGCGGGTGCGATAATCGGCTTTGGAATCAAAGGCGGAGCAGAAGCTGGGAGTAGATTTATCGAGGGTCTTGAGCTCTTCTCCCACCTAGCCAATGTGGGAGACGTCCGTAGCCTAGCGATCCATCCGGCGTCTACGACTCACTCACAACTTACGGAAGAAGAGAAGTTGGCCTCTGGAGTCACTCCCGATCTAGTTCGCCTCTGTGTCGGTCTCGAGAGTATCACTGACATCTTGGCAGATCTCGAAGCCGGATTTAGGGCTGCAAAGGTTGACTGAGGTAACTTCGGTGGATCGAAAGGTAGTTACACTCTTTAGCGATTCCTCGTTCGTGACTGAGGGATCTCAATCCCTCAGTCCCCTCAACGTTGCCTACGAGACTTGGGGAGTACTAAGCGAGACAAAGGATAACGCCGTTTTGGTCTTGCACGCCCTGACCGGGGACTCGCACGCAGCTAGCCACTATGAAGGTGACTTAGTTGGATGGTGGGAGGACCTGATCGGCCCCGGAAGGGCGATAGACACCGATAGATTTTTTGTTATTGCCCCGAATGTTCTTGGTAGTTGCTATGGAACCACCGGCCCAACCTCGAGTCGAGGTGATGGAGCAATTTATGGTTCGGATTTTCCTGAGATAACCATTGGCGATCAGGTGACGGTCGAGAAGGCGTTAATCGATCATCTCGGAGTAGCTCGATTGGCTCTGGTGATTGGTGGATCCATGGGAGGGATGAGGGCTCTTGAGTGGGGATATCGCTTCGGTTCAATGATCGATGAATTGGCTGTAATCGCGGCAAGCGCCCGAGCAACAGCCTTTCAGATCGGTCTCTCGTCGTTGCAGATTCGTTCTATTGAATTAGATCCCAACTTCCACGATGGTCGGTACTTTGACTTTGGGGTAAGCCCTGATGAAGGGCTATCTCTGGCACGAGGAGTTGCTCATCTGTCGTATCGCAACTCGGCCGAATTGGATGACAGATTTGCAAATAAAACTGGCAACACCCGACTTGAGGAAGGGTCATTTGAAGTCGACTCCTACCTCCGATATCACGGAGATAAGTTGACTCAAAGGTTCGATGCGAACACCTACATAAAGTTGGTAAGGGCGATGTCGAAGTTTGATCTTGGACGTGGCAGAGGCGGCGTGGTCGCTGCTCTCTCTAAGATCTCGCCTAAAACGATCGTCGTTGGCGTTGACAGTGACGAACTGTTTCACCCGCATCTACAGTACGAAATTGCGATCGGAGTTGGTCAAAACGCGACGATGGATCTTATTACTTCCACAGTCGGTCACGACGGCTTTTTGGTCGATGCGAAGGCGATTGGCGAGGTCCTTCTTCGCCGATCTGATGTGCTAAACCACACAACAATTGAACGACTCGAAGCCACCTGTTCTCACTGACCCCAAGCTATCTACGTATCTTGCAATTGTCTGATGCAGCACACTCCTACTCTTGAAATTAGCTGATACCGCACATTTGGCCGTCGTTCTGAGAATCGGTGGACTTAACCTAACTACCAAGGCACACATCGTGCCCTGTTGTTAGGGAAGGATCGAGCATATGAAGGCTGATTTCAAAAAGACGGTACTGATTGGCGTCGTGGGTGGAGCGTTTGCTGGAATGATGATGGGCATCTTTGAGATGCTCGTTGGACTACTTCAAGGAATGTCCTTCTTTGCACCGCTAGACGTGATAGGACACATTGCGAATCAAGGCGTGTCGCTAATGCACAACTCGGGAACACTGATCGCGGAGGGGCTTGTGATTCACATGATTCTCTCAATGATGCTTGGTGCCGCCTTCGCTATCATCGTTACCCAGTTGAAGGCGTTTCGTTCGAATGCTTCTTTGTCTGTACTCTTTACGACCGTGGCTGCGTTAGCCGTAGGAGTACTAAACGAATTCGTCATTTGGTCGGCGATTGACAAGAGTGCAACTTCGATGTTGCACCCTGCGACCTTCCTTTTAGGTCATGTCCTCTTTGGAGCCTTTGTCGGTATTGCTATCGTAAAGAGCTCGATAAACGAGGATCGATTGGTATCTGCCTAAATGGCGCATCGTTGAATAGATTCGAACTAGATTCCTTCAGAGGTGGCTTAGGCTACCTCTGATCGTTATACCGAGGCAAAATGGCGGACGAGAGAAACTTCTTTGGAGAGCTTCTAAGGGAGACTTTAGGTAAGAGTCGAGGCGAAGTAGCCGGTGCTAGGTCGAGTCGGATCGCTGCCGCAGCATGGATCGCGCGATGCGTTGGCAATGTGGAGTCACTTGGGACCATCAAAGACGACCTTCCAAGGCTCGGTAAGGTTCTGAAGATCCGCAGCGTCGAGAGAGGTTCACTTATCTTCGGGGAAGAGCAGTTAAATCCGGGTGTTTGGATCGTCCGTGACGGAAGCGTCCATCTTCAAACTGGTACCTCTAAAGAGACTGAGATCGTTGGATCGATCAGGAGCGGCGGAGTTGACGGTGATATCGCAACCATTTTGTCGATGCCTACCGCCTATAGCGCGTGGGCTGTAGACGACTGCAAATTTTACTATATCGATCCGACCGAATTCCTAGAACTCCTAGATTCAGAGGCCGACGTCGCACGCCTGTGGATGACTTCGGTTGCCAAGCGCTTGGTGAGTGCTCAAGCTAGGATCGTGACTCTTTTGGGATCGAGCGTCGAAGTTCAGGTGGCTCGGTTGCTCTTGAGTGAACACTCCAACAATTTGGTCGTAGTCAGTCAAGGAGCAATTGCCGCCATGGTGGGCGCTCAAAGAAGCTCCGTGAATCGAGCACTTAAAGAGTTCCAACGACGGGGCCTTCTCGAGGTTGAATATCGATCGATCAGGATTCTTTTGCCCGAAGAACTTCAACTAATTGCAGGAAATTGATAAGTCGGTCCACTGTAAGGGCGTTACAAGCTAAATCGATAAAGGACGGTGTCGCCTCCGTCCTTTATCGATTTATTGGCATAGCTCGGATCGATCTGGCTCTACGCGATCGTATTTGACGGGGCTGGCGTTGTCTGTGAATGCGGAGTTGAGGCTATAACTCTTGATGCAACACCACTCTTTTGCACTACGAGTGCCCTAACTGGTGTATTGGCAGAGATATCGCTAGAGATTGTGGTTTCACTCAACTTTGGAAACAGCGTCGCTGATGAGACTGGAACCGAGACGGTTGTGCCATCAGGATGTGTAATCGTTATAGACGTTGAGGAGATAGCTGTAACTGTGCCGCGATCCACTGTGATGGTAACCATACCGTTCTTCTTGGAGTAGACGTCGATAGTGGCGTGTTCCGCTCGACGAAAGAGGCCGCCTCCTCCTTTGCCGCCATGTCCATTCGATCCACCCTGTGCAGGTAATGAGACGGGAGTACTTGTGCCAACTACCTGTGCTGATGGGAGGCTTACGGCGGTATTTGAGATGCTGTGGTCAACGAATAATGCACCCGTCGCTACTACCGCTACTCCTAATCCCGCGGTTACAATCTTCTTTCCTAGTGGTTTCATTTGTAGCTCCTATTTCAACTTCTGAAACTCGCGCAGTGGCGAGATATATATAGGTTCGCGTCAAATTGTTAAGGATTGATTATTCGGCTTTACGAATTGAAAGTATTTTTGAAGATACCTAATCGAGCATTCGACTTACTCTGTCTAGGCTCGGAAAGTAGAGCGATCTGAAGGCCATGAGAGCTTCTTCGAGCTGTGGGCACCGAGAATCAACAGTTCAATAATTCGTTCAGAGCGAACATTCACCTTGCGCAAAAAGATCATTCGAGGTTTGAGAAGGCGCCGCTATCGATCCGACCCTTGATGACTTTGGAGCGGGTGACGGGAATCGGACCCGCGTCCTCAGCTTGGGAAGCTGATGCAAAGGTACTTTCCGTACGCTTCTGACCAGCATGTTGTCAGAAGATGTGCTGGTGAAACAGGGAATAGATAATCCGCCAATATCCATTACGAACCGTTACAGACCACCATTTTGTGGTCTGTTTGTGGTCCAGCTGTGGTCTGACAACGGGCGGTTACTACGGAGCTTTGCTTTCCCATTGGCAAGTTTCACTCTAGTGTCAGAGGAATGAGAGGAGGGGTGGTTCACTGTGGATCAACTTTCGGGGATCCCTTAGGAACTGGCAGCACTGGCGAAGCCTAGCTACACTTCACCATCGAGACTCTGCCCGCTATAACGCTACCCGATAAGTGTAGACAGCTAGAAGCTCATGACCAATAATCATGTCCGCCTGCACGCTCCAGATCTAAGATACGGTCGATTACAGACTCCTTGGACAGACCGTTAGAGTCAAGAAGACTCAAGCCATGGATATCACTAAGTTCTGCGTCAAGCCAGGTCCATCGCAGTCGCTCTGGAACATTTTGTGGCTTAGGGTCGTCAACGATACGTCTGCGAATTTCCCCTTGCGATGCGGTTAGTCCGTAAATACTAGATATTTCAAGGTTCGCCGTCTCAACTGCCTGCTCCACAAATGGAAGTAACCGACGCGGTAGCATGACACCGCTGACCACCGCAAGCTCTGCACCCCAGCGAAGGTAGTTGGGAAGAGTGGCTTCCAGATTTCCCGCCATGAGCTTATAAAGCTCGTGGTTAGCTTTCCAGTGATTCACCAAGCCGAAGGTATCAATATCTATAAATGCTGCCTTAACGTTGCAGCGATCAACCATGCCACGTGCTGTCTCAGACTTGCCAACTCCCGGTGCTCCACTATGAAGTATTACGCGCACGCAACGGCCTCCTGGGGTTGAAATTTATAATGATAAATCACGACGAAGTCAGAGAGCCAATTATCTAGACTACAGAAAAAACCGAACTTTGAGAGAGCGGAACTGACCAGAACATAATGATGGACTATGACCTGGGAGTTTATTTGCCGCTCGAAACCTAGCGCAGCGCTGGATTTCCTGGTTTTCGGGAAATCAAAGTTAGGGACGAGGCGATAGTCCTGTCCTCGTTAGTACAAACGCTGTTTGGCTTGCTATTCCCCTCCCCCACCTAGATCGAACCTCAACCTACTCGACAATTAGATATCCGTTTGTTCTAACGGTGTCCAACCAGCCAGCCAGTCGTTCTGAAGCGGTGTTTTTATATGGTTGATCTAAGGAGATCTCAACCAGGCTCGATGCCGGCAGTCGTACGATGTGAAACGGTAACCAGTTGAGTGAATAAGGAATCGGACTCTGCAGGTTTGCATCTCATGCAACAAAACAGACTTTCGCCCAACTGATTCGTATCAAGATCTCCTTCAAATAAGCATTCTCTAGCTCTTCGGCAACCTTGATAAGTTCCAAAGGAAGTGCTACTTCTGACCCAAACATAATGATGGATAACTACCAGGGTCTTCGCTTTCGAGGATCCGCCGAAAAGTAACGCTGCCTCACATTTTCAACCGCTCAAACCTGCGTAATACCGGAAGGAACACTGTCTGAGGTTCGGCGGGACTTCCCTGCTTCGGGGTCACGTCAGGTAACGAAGACAACCGTCTGTGACCGCATCGAGGTTCTCTGGCGAGACTATGGTCAACTTGAGCCATAGTGTCACCTACGGCGCTAGCGTCGTGGACGTCGCACGCGTTGAGTTTGATGCCTGATTTGCTGGATCGGACGATGCCGAGGTAGCTGACATTACAGGTGAGAGTGGCGTGCCCGAGCCTGAAGGGAGAGCATTTACTATGCTCGACTGCAGATATACCACCCAACCAACCACAGTGCCGTTCGGAACGTTATAACCCGACCCAGCAGACACTACCGTATAATATTCGCCAAGCAGAGCGCTTGTCCTGGGGTCGAAAATCAGCTCATGCCGCAGGCCGTTGTGTACATAGGCTACACCAACACCCCTCCGTCCGGAATGGTCGGCGACTGTCCCGAGTGTCTCCACGCCGGGGATCTTGGCGGCTACCCGGTACAAAGCCGAGCGAAGTGCGGGCGAGGCATCGGTCTCTCTCAGCAGGTCGCCGACTTGGGTGAATTCCTCAGCTGAGCCGGAAGGGCCACCCTCGATTTTTCGCGAGGCGATCTTCGCTGCGAGTGCAGTCGGATTAGTGGGCAAATTGGCAAGATTGGTCGGGCCATTTGCCAATCCACCGGGACCAAAGGACATCTCGGTTGACGCGTGCGGAATAGTCGGCCTACCTGCCGCTTCCCAAACATTGCGATCGTGAGCGGAGAGAAACGTGGGCTGACCGAAGCTCTCTTTGATTCGCCCAGAGCCGTTCGCTGCGATCCAGATCTGGCGGTTCTCGGGGCGCAATACGGTGAAGCTATTCGTTTGGATTGCAATCGTAGCGGTGTATGCCTCAGTGGAGCTGACATAGAGGAACTGCCCAGGCCCTGGTGTACTGGTCGCGGGTTGATCGTAGGCAACTAGGGCAAGGTGGTTCAAAACCGCGGCAGCAGCCCCGCCGGGTCCAGCTGGCGAACGCGGATGCAACAGCATATCGGTGCCAGCGGCGGCACCAACAACCAATACCGCTGCCATGACCCGAGTCACCCAACGGCGACGCGATACGCCCGTGCGCCCAGCGGCGCGTGAAGCTGGTCCTCGGTTCGTGTCGGTGCCTTGCACTAGTTGCACGACTCGGCCCGAGGTCCCATTCAGGCCAGCGGTAGCCCATCGCTCCTCATCGCCAGCCAACACAAGGAGGGCATCGGCCGTTCGATCAAGTACCTCCGGGTCAGCCGGTTCGACACGGCCCAGCTGTTGGAGCAGTTCCATGATTTCCATCGTTAAGCCTCCTTGGGATACAAACGGTTGAGAACAGACGAGTCGGCTCCTACTTCGCAACGAAGCGCTGAGAGTGCCCGGTGTAGCCGGCTTCGGGCGGTGCCCTGGGGGATGCCCAGAGTCACAGCCGCCTCGGCCGGAGTTAGCTGCTCCCAGACGACTAAAAGGAGCACCTCGCGCTCATCCTCAGAGAGAGTCGCCAATATCGGTCGGAGCATCTCAACCTGGGCTGCAGCATCGAGGCGTCTGTCGGCATCCGACCACGGATCTATTGCGACGGCCTCTTCAGTGAAAGCCAATGGGCGGGCAGTCTGGCTCCAGTGTGCACGCAAAACGTTGCGAGCGATCCCGTACAGCCACGGGCGGGCATCCGCATACCGACAGTCATAGTTGGTCCGACTCTTGAAGGCGCGCAGCCAAACCTCGCTGAGGAGGTCGTCGGCATCTTGGCGTCCCGTGCGGCGGGCCAGATAGGCGTGCACGGCCGAACCATGGCGCCAGAAAAGCTCTATGAAGGCCGCTGGGTCACCCACTTTGGACCCGCCCAATAATTGTTCGTCGGTCTCGTCCATCGACCTTCCTTCATAGCTGTCAACTAGTTATTGTGCACTCTGACTCCGAGCGTTCGCTGGCGACGTTGTGATGAGGTGAGCTGTGAAGTGTTCAAAGGCTACCCTGGGGGTCCGTGCCAAAAGCGTCTGGTTCACACTCAGCCCACTTCTAGCTGGTAGAACGATCCGCTCAGTATCTGTCACTGTTTGAAAACTCGGAGAAACGTCGAACCTTAGGTCTCGCTCACGGATACGCAGATCCTTCTGAGAGGTCGAATTCGGCCCTTTCGTCGTGTGACGTGGGTGGTCCCTCCGCTTAAGACTAAGAGGCCGTGGAGAAAGGCAATGCAGCCTAACCGTAACCGCGCATGTGTCCATGAACCGGTAGTCCTTTGATGACTTTTAGGCTACATCAAACACAACGCTGGATTCGAAGAGAATCTCACAAGGAGTAATTTCTGCGGGGTGCAGTTCTTTCTTTGCAGAATCTTGACGGTCAGTGTGCCTCAAGGCGAGATTCTTTGCATCTGGATTAAGCGGCGAATCGTCAACCCAAAAATCGCTTTGCCCAGGCGCTCGAAGAAGCTAGATCATGCCTCAGATCAAGGGTCACACACAGATTGCATGTGGCGTACACTGAGCCTGTGAATACTGCCAAGACCATCACTGGCGGCTTTTATAACCATTCAGGAGGGTCGCCACCTGACTACCGGGATTGATTCTTCCGGTAGTGCGTAGTGATTTCAGTTGGTTCTTGACGGGATGGAAATTTAGGGTCCAGCTTCTAGCGGAGTGGGCATCCAAGGATTACCCTCAAACAACATCGTAGGTACTTCGAGAGCACCTTGTCTTGTTTGCTAAAATTTCAACTAAACACCTCGTTTGCTTCAAACGAAGTCTTTCCTCTCCAGATACAGTGCGATGCCTTCTCTTACAACTTCGCTCTTAGCTATCCCGGTACGGTGGCAGAATTCATCCAACCGATCAAGGGTGTCGATGTCGATGTAATAGGCAGCCCGCTTGATGCGGTCGACGTACCTGTCCCCTATCGGCTTGGCTGGTC